>JBFKCZ010000363.1:0-3812 GCA_041620035.1 Pseudomonadales bacterium | reverse complement strand
TCGAGAGCCACTTGAACGAGGACGTGACCCTCGAAGCCGTAGCCGACGTGGCCGGTGTGTCCAAGTTTCATCTGACCCGCGCGTTTCGATTCGCCACCGACGTATCCGTGATGCGCTACGTGCGGGCGCGCCGACTGAGCGCCGCGGCGCATGTCCTCGTGAACGGCGATTGCGACATCCTCGAGCTCGCGCTCAGCAGCGGTTATGGATCTCACGAGGCATTCACTCGCGCGTTCCGCGAACAGTTCGGCGCCACGCCGCAACAGGTGCGCAAGCGCGGCAATCTCGACGACTTACCCTTGATGGAGGCACTCCGTATGCGGGATTCGAACAACGTTCCGCCACTGGCTCCCCGTTTCGTCGAAGGCGGTGCGCTGTTGCTCGCCGGCCTGTCGCGCACTCACCGCGGCAGCAACGCGGCGATGCCGGCACAGTGGGGCGAGTTCACGCCCTACCTGGGCCATATTGCCGGTCAGGTCGGCAACGTCGCCTACGGTGTGCTCCACAATGATGCCGAGGGCAGCATCGATTACCTCACGGGCGTCGAGGTGAAGGCGTTCGCGGACCTGCCTGACGAGTTCACCCGGCTGCGCATTCCGGCACAACGATACGCGGTGTTTGCGCACGCGGGCCACGTGTCGACTATCGGAGAAACCTGGGGCGCGATCTGGTCGGACTGGTTTCCCAGTTCCGGTCACGAAGCAGCTGACTCGCCGATGTTCGAGCGCTATCCCGAAACGTTCGATGGCCGCACCGGCGAGGGCGGCTTCGAGATCTGGATACCGATCAGGTAGCCGTAACCCTCGGAGGGTGTGGCAATTGTAGGAGCGACCATCGGTCGCGATCAGTCGAATCTAGGGCGAGCGATCGCGAGCACGGCTCGCTCCTACGACAGCCAAATCCCGCTCGCGTCCGCCGTTTCGATGTTGAGCTGACCTGCGAGCCCGGCGGCGCGGTGCACGCCGATCTCCTGCATCTTCGGCGACCGCATCATCTGCATCATCGCCGCACGTGAGGGGTACATGGCGATTGCCACCTTGTCCCACAGTTCCTCCACCTCGCCCAGCATGAGCCGTTCGACGCGAGCGCTGAACATGGCGGCGCCGCCGAATTCGGTAATGAGTTTCGAAACCGCTTCCCCGTAGATCGCATACGCCTGCTCTCCGGTCAGATTGGTTGCGCGCTGGTCGGCATACTCCGCTTTCGACTTGAACTTCAGGAGATTCACCATGTAGATGGGGCCGTTCGGCCCCGGCTCTGCGAAACCTTTGATCTGGGCTTCGTTCGGATAGACGCTGTTAGTGACCTGCATGCCTTCTTCTCCGGTTTACGATCGATTTTTGAGAGCCTTCGTTTCATTCGACTCGGGTGCGCTCAGCAATCCCACGAGGGCGTCGATGAGACTGCTGAAGAAGCGGTCGCCTTCGGCGCCGCGAAACGCATTCTTCTGTCGCGCCTGATGGAACATCGAGGCCGAGATGAACCGCAAGGCGCCATCCAGCCGCGTCTGAAAGGCATCGTCGTCGAGGTGGGCCAATGCGTTTCGCAGCAGCGTGCCCACTTCTGCGCCGCCATCACCACCTTTGCGACTGACCAGCACGACTGCGGATTCCGCGGTGAGCGTGATCTCGTGGCCGAATGCTTTGACGTAGCGCCGAAAGTCGAGGTTCGATCGCGCGAGTTGAAATGCAGGGCCCACCATGACCTTGCAGATCTCGCGCAGCGACGCCTCGGCACCGGTCTGCGCCATCTGATTCAGCAGCTCGGCGCGCTTCGCCTGTATTTCGGCGTCTCGGGTGGCGTGGATGGCGCGAATGAGTCCCTGCAGATTCTCGAAGTGATACTGCAGCGCCGATTCGTTCTTCTGCTTCGCCGCAGTGACGATGTCGCGCACCGTGACGTTTTCTATGCCCCTTTCGGCGATCAGCTTTTCCGCGGCGCGCATGAGCGCGCGTCGCGTTGCATCGCTGCGGGGGCGACGGCTATGCACGCGCGCGTCTCGCGATCTCGGTTTCTACCCGCCAGATGCGGTCCTGGCCCCAGCAGGCGAACGCGATTGGGTCATTGCCTCCGCTCACGCGAAAGCTGGGCACACCCCAAAGGCCCGCGCCAAGCATGTCGTTGACGTTGTCTTCCAGGACGGCTTCCCAGTCAGTGCCCGCCCGCGCGCGCTGCAGGGCATCCCAATCGATGCCCGCGTTGGATGCCACGGTGCGCAGCCCGGCTTCGGTTGTGATGTCGATGCGTTCGGCCCATGCCGCGGCGAGATACGCGCCGACGAAGTCCATGCCTTTACCGAGCGCCATCGCGGCGGGGAACAGCGCGAAGGCGCGCTTCACGGGTTCACCAAAGGGATCGACGATGCGTCCGAATGGCACGTTGCGCGCGCGCGCCTCGCGTGACGAATCGATGATGATGTACTGCTGCTTGGCGAATGGCGCGGGAATGCCCCGCATGAGCATCGGCATGACGGGTCGCAATTTCAGGGCGACGCCGCTGCGGGCGACCAGATCTACAACCCGCGCGTGACCGACCGCCGTGTAAGGGCTGCGCAGCGAGGGAAAGTACTCGAGCGTAATCCCGTTCGTCTGAAGGTTCGTCGCATCGAGCGGTGTGGGCTCCGGCACGCACAGTCGCGCAGGGTCCTTCGCGAAGCCTTCGTCGGCGAGTCGTCGTTCGAGCAGACGGATGCGATCGATGCCCCAGAACCATTCTCCATCGAAATAGAACATGCCGCCGGCATAGTGACCGAGCCGTTCGCGCAGCGCGTTGCCGACGCGCACCGCTTCGTCACCACGTGCCGGCGCATCGCTGATTGCGTTCCCCGACCAGAGCGCTGCCCCAACTTCGATGGCGTGCGCGGCGAAATCGTCGCCGTCGAGGTGCATTGCCAGCGCATTGTTCGCGGCGCGTACGGCACCTGCATCGGGTTGCGCCGTGACGTGCAGGGTGGTGCCGTAGTCGGCCGCCACGCTGCTTGCGTCGCGCAACGCCCAGTTGTCGAAATGCTCGGCACTGCCCTGGTACGGTGCGGCCGGCTTCGATACCAGGCTCACTTTGAACGGCAGATCGTAGCTCGCGCGCAGCTCATCGAGCTTCTGTACCGCGAGATGACCGTACGGATCGTCCACCTGGTGGAAGTAGTGCACTGCCGGTGGCGCGCCGGACAGTTTCCGTTTGAGGCGGGCCTTGCTGCGCAGCAGATTCAGATAGCCGGCGGAGGCGAACTTACGCATCAAGGTCGAGCGAATGCGGGTTCTGGCTTCCATGGCTATCGGAGGATCACCGATTCGCATCCGCTGCCGTCGAGCAATGCATCGACCTGACCCTGGGCGTTGCCGCCGAGTTTCTGATACTCCGCATTGATCCACTGAAGGCACTTGGCCTGATAAGGAAAGGTGGGCTGCACCCAGCGCTTGCCATCGATCGTCGTTTCCATTTCCGACTTGCCGGACTTCATCGCTTGCGCGTTCGCGAGCAATGCCGGCACGTACACGCGGCCGATTTCCGCGAGTAGTGGCCCGAGCGTTTCCTTGATGGATGCGAGAGACATCCAATCCGATTCGTTGGCCGGGTGGCCGCTCAGGTCGTCGACGATATCGGTCCAGGCGTGCACCCGCGGTGCCACCTCCATGCAGATCTTCGCGGGGGTGGGGTCGAACTTAGCCAGTTGCGTCAGCTGTGCATAGATACCGAAGTCGGCGGAGGAAGGTCGGTTGCCGAGCACGAACCGCTGCTGCTGAATCAGCGTATCCATGATGCCGAGGAACCGTTTGTAGCTCGCTTCGATGACCGGTGCGGTGACGTCGTTC
>JBFKCZ010000362.1:0-3815 GCA_041620035.1 Pseudomonadales bacterium | reverse complement strand
TTCGACGAAGAAGCGAACATCCACCACACCATCCGGGTGAACCTCCGGGATTCCGGAGGCGCTCGCGAACGTGTATCCGGCATTGCCCAGTGCACCCGTGAGCCGCTTCTCGGTCGCGGTGACGAGGGCACCGGAGAACACCTGTCCCGGCTCGACCAGAAACAGCGAGCGCAGCGCTTCTGGCGATACTTCGTTCAGATCACCGACGAGATCGACGTTCCGAATGGTGTATTTGTCGCCCTCGCGCACGTTGAGGGTGATGTACACCTGACGTTTGTCCGGCGTAATGCTCACCTGGGTCGACTCGATTTCGAACTCCACGTAGCCGCGGTCTTTGTAGAAGGACTCGAGCTTCTCCAGGTCGCCGGACAGCTTCTCACGCGAGTATTTGTCGTCGTTGCGGAAGAACGAGAACAGACTCGGGTGCTTGAGTTCGAGCACTTCGAGCAACTCTTCCTGGGGGTAGGAATGGTTGCCGATCACGTTGATCTGGCGAATGCCCGAGGTCTTGCCTTCCGTGATGTCGATCTTGATAGCCACGCGATTGCGCGGCAGCTGATCGACTTTCGTATCGATCGTCGCGCCATAGCGGCCCTGAGAGACGTATTGCCGTTCGAGTTCAAGGTCGACACGCTCGAGGGTCGATTGCTTGAAGATCTCGCCTTCCTTCAGGCCCTGCTTGCCGAGGCCCTCCATGAGTGCATCCGTCTTGATCGACTTGTTGCCGTCGATCTCGATCGAGTCGATCGCGGGGCGCTCACTCAAGGTGACGATCAGAATGTCGCCTTCGCGGGCCATTCGAATGTCCCGGAAGTAGCCCGAGCGGTACAACAACCGTATCAACTGCCGGATCGATACTTCGTCGACGACCTGACCGACGCTCACGGGCAGGAGATTGAACACCGTACCGGCCGAGACACGCTGCAGCCCCTGAATGCGAATGTCGGACACGGTGAAGGAGTCCGCCACCGCGAACGGTGGGGTCGCTACAGCGAACCCGAACAAGGCGATGGCCAGCCACCGCGCGGTGAACCCCAACGTGCTACTCCTTGATGGCAGGCGTCAAAACAGACGCGCGATGTCGTTATAGATGGCGAGCAGCATCAGGCCCCCCACCAGTGCAAGCCCGATCTGCACCCCGAGCGCCTGAACGCGATCGGGCACCGGCCTGCGCAATATCCACTCCGCCGTGCAGAACACGATGTGCCCACCGTCCAGTATCGGGATGGGCAACAGATTCAACACGCCGAGGCTGATGCTGAGCAACGCCAGCACCGCGAGAAAATTGGGCAACCCCGACCGCGCGGAATCGCCCGCGACCTTCGCGATCGTGATCGGACCGGACAGGTTGCTCGGTGAAACCAGACCCATCACCATCTTCTTCAGCAGGTTCAGGGTCAACACGGTCTTGTCATAGGTCTCGCCCGCCGCACGCGGCAGCGCCGCCCACCACGAGTACTCGATTTCGCGCAGCAACGGTGCAACGCCGGCAAAACCCTGCGCATTGCCTTCGGCATTCGCCTGCGTACCGAACCGGATGGGGATCTGCAGGCGCTCGCCGGACCGTTCGACGTCGAGCACGGCGCGCGCATCGGGCAGTGACCGCACGCGATCCACCCAGTCCGCCCAGTCACGCACGGCTTCGCCATCGACGCTGAGTACGCGGTCGTAGCGCTGCAGTCCGGCCGCCGCGGCCGGACTGTCGGCAACGATTTCGCCCATGACTGCCGCGAGCGTCGGCTTGATGCCCAATGACGCGAGAAGGTTTGGTTCGTCCTCGCCCTGATGCCAGGTGTCGATGCGCAGCCGGCGATCTTCGACCCGGGATTCACCCGGCGAGCGGCTCGATACGACGATGTCGCCGGTGTCGCCCAGTCGCGCGGCCAACGCCATGGTGATCTGCGGCCAGGCGGGCGTTTCCACGCCGTCGACGGCAACGATCTCTTCACCACCGCGCAACCCCGCGGCATACGCGGGCGTCGAGTCTTCGACTTGCGCCAGCACCGGCACGAACTCCGTGCTGCCCATCACGAACAACCACCAATAGACGCCGAACGCCAACACGAAATTCGCGAGCGGCCCGCCGGTCGCGATCGCGATGCGCCATTGCGGCGTCAGCCGGTTGAAGCTGCGCGCGGCCAGTGCGGGTGGAACTTCGCTCTCACGCTCATCGAGCATGCGCACGTAACCGCCAAGCGGTAACGCGGCAACCACCCACTCGGTGCCTTGCTTGTCGAATCTCGACCACAACGCGGGACCGAAGCCGACAGAGAAGCGCGTCACCATCACCCCGGAGGCCCGGGCGATGAAAAAGTGTCCCAGCTCGTGAATGGTGACCAGAATGCCGATGGTCACGATCAGCGCGAGCACGTACTGCAGGAATTCCATGCGTCAGCTTGCCGTGGCTACGTGTGTTTTGGACTGAAGGCGCATCGATTGGTTGCAAAAAAGGCGCGCCATCATAACAGCTCGGCGGCCGCCATGGCGTGGGCCGGCGTTCAGCCGTAGGTGACCGCCACGGCGAAGAAGGGCAGCACCGCGAGCACCGAATCGACGCGATCCAGCATGCCACCGTGCCCCGGGAACATCGTGCCCGAGTCCTTGACCCCATGGTGACGTTTCAGCGCGCTCTCGAAGAGATCGCCGAATACGGATATGCCACCGAGCACCAGCACCCAAACCGTCCACTGCGCGAGACTTCGCCCCTGCTCCGCGAGCGCGGGCACCAGCACCGCCATGGCCAGACACGCAGCCAGCGCGAGCATCATGCCGCCCGCGACACCTTCCCAGGTCTTGCCAGGACTGACCCGCACGGCGAGCTTGCGCCGCCCGAATGCCCGGCCCGCGAAGTAAGCCCCGATGTCGGCACCCCACACCAGTATGAAGAGCCACACCAGCAACCACGATCCGCCGGGCGCGTCGCGCACCACCACCAGCGACACCCACGCGGAGAGAATCACCGCGTAGCCGGCCCAACCGAGCTTGGCGCCGTCGAGCCAGTGCGACGAGGCTGGGAACCGCAGCACGATCACGAAGCCGAGCAGCCACAACACCACACCGCCCGCCAACAGGGGCAACCACGCCTCGGGCACGAACCAGAGCAAGAGCGCGAGGGCGCCGCAACCCGTCAGGTACAACGCGATTCTCGCGGGCGTTTCGATCCCTGCGAGGCGGCCGAACTCGAACAGCGCAAGGCCAGCCAGCACGCCGAACACGAACGCGAACCAGGGCAATGGCAACAGGAAAATCGACGCCAGGACCAGCGGCGCCGCAACGAGCGCGCTCAGGATTCGGAGCTTCAACACAGTCGGTCCCCCTGCGGCTCCCCCGAGCCGACGTCGTGCCTCACCCGCTCGAGATCAGCGCCGGCCGAAACGCCGCTGACGCTGGGCGTAGCACTCGAAGGCGCGGATGAGGTGCGCCTCGTCGAACTCCGGCCAGAATGCATCGGTGAAATACAGTTCCGTGTAGGCGAGGTCCCAGAGCAGGAAGTTGCTGATGCGCTGGTCGCCACCCGTGCGGATACAGAAATCGGGTGCCGGCAGGCCGCCGATCGACAGATATTGTCCCAGCAACGTTTCGTCGACCTGATCGGCGGCGATACGACCGGCCTGAGCGTCGTGCAGCAGGCGCTTCACCCCATCGGCGATGTCCCAGCGACCGCCGTAATTGGCTGCGATCGTGAGGTGCAGCCGGCTGTTGTCCCGAGTCATCTGTTCGGCGCGCTTCATCAGCATCTGAAACTCGGCTGAGAAGCGAGCGCGGTCACCGATGATGCGCAGGCGAACGCCCCGCTCGGCCAGTTCCTCGACGTT
>JBFKCZ010000361.1:0-3817 GCA_041620035.1 Pseudomonadales bacterium | reverse complement strand
GCCTTCGGCGATGACGTTGGTCGCATCCGAGAGGATCTTGACGATCGCCGGCGACTCGAGTTCGGTCATGAGCTGGAACGCTCGCGAATAGAGAAAGTCACCGACCAGGACGCTGGGTGCATTGCCCCAGAGCGCATTCGCGGTGCGGCGACCACGGCGCAGGTCGGATCGATAGACGACGTCGTCGTGCAGGAGCGTTGCGGTGTGAAGGAATTCGATGATCGCGGCCAGCTTCACGTGGTTCTCGCCCGCGTACCCCAGGGCGCGCGCGCCGAGGAGGACGAGCAGGGGCCGCAGGCGCTTGCCGCCGCTTTCGACGATGTACGTGGATATCTCCTTGACCAAACCCACGTCGGACGTGAGACGTCGGGGTATGAGTTCGTTGACCGCCGCGAAGTCGGCGCCGACGAGAGCATGAATGTCTTTCAGACTGGTGCGCGCCGCTGGCCGGTCGATGGGAGTGGGGGCGGCTCTGCCAGCTTGCATGTGGCTCCTCGTTTGCGGCGCGTCAGGCCCACTGCGCGCACCTAAGTCGTTGTAATGCGTATTCTTTGCCCGTAGAATTGCGCGCCTTTTACGGGCGCCGTCGTTGTGCCCGCAATTCTAATGTATTAGCCCCGGTGCGTCCGCGCCATCGCGCGGGCTGAATCGATGAGGCATCGCATGGAGCGATCGTATGTTTGCGGTATTTGAAAGCGGTGGCAAGCAACACCGGGTCCGTGAGGGGGAGTTGGTCAAGCTCGAAAAGCTGGCCCTCGAGCCGGGTGCTTCGGTCGAGTTCGACAAGGTGATGCTGATCGGCGAAGGCGCTGAGCTGAACGTGGGCACACCTTACGTCGAGGGCGGCCGCGTCACTGCCGAGGTCGTCGATCACGACCGTTACGATAAGGTCCGCATCATCAAGTTCCGTCGCCGCAAGCACTACATGCGCCGCGGTGGTCATCGTCAGCATTTCACCACCGTGCGGATCACCGCAATCAACGGTTAGGAGCAGCTCATGGCACACAAGAAAGCGGGCGGAAGTACACGCAACGGCCGCGATTCCCAGTCGAAGCGACTGGGGGTCAAGAAGTTCGGTGGTGAGCGGGTCGTCGCCGGGAACATTCTCGTGCGGCAGCGCGGCACTCAGTACCATCCGGGCACGAACGTAGGATTGGGTCGCGATCACACGTTGTTCGCCACCGCGGATGGACAAGTGCAATTCGAAGCGCGCGGTCATGGTGCGCGGCGCTACGTCAGTGTCGTGGCCACCGAGGCCCCCGCGGAGGCTTAGAAACTCCTCAGCGGTCGTGGGAGCGGGCTTGCCCGCGAAGCCATGCAATTCGTCGACGAAACGAGTATTCAGGTCGAAGCCGGCAACGGCGGCAGTGGCTGTCTGTCCTTCCGGCGTGAGAAATTCGTCCCCCGTGGCGGCCCGGACGGTGGTGACGGTGGTGACGGTGGCGACGTGGTTCTCCTTGCAGACGGCGCGCTCAACACACTCGTGGATTTCCGCTTCCAACCCTTGTACCGGGCCGAGCACGGGCAGCGCGGAGCGGGCAGCAACATGACGGGGCGGCGCGGCGCCGACTGCGTGGTACGCGTACCCGTGGGCACCACCGTGATCGACGAAGACACCCTCGAAACACTGGGAGATTTGTGCGCCGCGGATGTACGGCTCGTGGTTGCACGTGGCGGGCACCATGGACTCGGCAACACCCGGTTCAAATCATCGACCAACCGCGCGCCCCGGAAGACGACGCCCGGCCACGACGGGGAAAAGCGACGCTTGCGGCTGCAGCTCAAGGTAATCGCCGACGTCGGCCTCCTGGGTATGCCCAACGCGGGCAAATCCACACTGATTTCGGTGGTCTCGGCATCGCGACCCAAGATCGCCGATTATCCCTTTACGACACTGACACCCAACCTCGGGGTCGTGCGGCTCGGCGCCGAGCGCAGCTTCGTGATGGCCGACATCCCCGGCCTGATCGAGGGGGCTGCCGACGGTGCCGGGCTAGGCACTCAATTCCTGCGTCACCTCGCACGGTGTCGGGTGCTGCTGCACGTGGTCGACTGTATGCCGGTCGACGGCAGCGACCCCGTCGACAACCTGAAGGTCGTCGAGCGCGAGTTGCTCCGCTACAGCGCGGCCCTCGGCAAGCGCCCGCGCTGGATTGCCTTGAACAAACTCGACACCCTGCCCGCGTCCGAACGTGCAGCCATGGTCAAGCGATTCGCGCGCGCCGCGGGACGCGGTCGCAAAGTGTTCGGAATCTCCGCGGCACAGGGTGAAGGTGTCGATGCGCTGATGCAGGCGCTGATGGTCTTCATCGAACAACGTCGTGCGGAACTCGCCGGCGACCCCGAAGCCGCGGCGGAAGAAGATGCCTTGACGATCGCAATCGGTGACGATGTCCTCAAGCACGCGCTTGCGCGCCGCCCGGTGCGCTCGCCGAAGCGTGAAGCGTCCGATGACGATGACGACGACGTTGCAGTGATCTATCGGGCGGAATGATGACCACGGAGGTGGAAGCCCGCGCGAAGGCAGCTGCGCAACGCAAGTGGGTGATCAAGATCGGCAGCTCGTTGTTGACGAGCGATGGCCGTGGACTCGACCGAACGGGCATCGCCCAGTGGGCGGGCCAGATCGCTGCGCTCAAGCGAGCGGGCTGCGAAGTCGTGCTGGTTTCCTCCGGCGCCGTGGCAGAGGGCGTCGCGCGTCTGGGTCTCGGTGCACGACCCACGACTATCCATGAATTGCAGGCAGCGGCCGCAGTCGGCCAGATGGGCTTGATCGAAGCCTACGAAACGGCATTTCAGAAGTTCGAACTCCGCACGGCACTTGCGCTCCTCACGCACGACGATTTGTCGAACCGGCGCCGCTACCTGAACGCCCGCTCGACCGTGAAGACGCTGCTGGGATACGGCGTGGTGCCGATCATCAACGAGAACGACACGGTGGCCACGGATGAAATCCAGGTCGGCGACAACGACACGCTGGCGGCCATGGTCACCAATCTCATCGAAGCGCAGATGCTCGTGCTGCTCACCGACCAGGGTGGGCTGTACGAGGCCGATCCGCGAACGCGCCCCGACGCGCCGCTCGTGACCTATGGCCGCGCGAACGATCCGCTGCTGACCGGTATGGCAGGGGCGAGCATGGGTACGCTGGGGCGTGGTGGCATGGCCACCAAGCTCGCCGCAGCGCGTGTTGCCGCGCGGTCGGGTGCTACGACGGTCATCGCGAACGGTCGTACAGAAAACGTACTGTTGCGCCTGCGGGCCGGTGAGTCCGTAGGCTCTCTGCTCGTACCCGACGTGGAACCGATGGTCGCGCGAAAACGTTGGATTGCTGGCCAACTGAAGACGAAGGGCGAGATCGTGTTGGATGCGGGCGCGGCCAAGGTACTGCGGGAAGCGGGCCGCAGCCTGCTGCCGGTGGGAGTCACGCAGACGCGAGGAAACTATGCGCGCGGCGACGTGGTGGTGTGTCTCGACAGCGCCGGACAGCCCGTCGCCAAGGGGCTCATCAACTATTCGAGCGAAGAGACCGCGCGCATTCTGGGGTGCTCGACGCGCGACATCGCGTCACGCATCGGCTACATGGACGAGCCGGAACTCGTCCATCGCGACAACCTGGTGCTGCTTTGACACCGCCCGGATCGGCGGCGGATAGGGCGAGATCAGCCCGCGAGCGCTTTGATCTGGGCGTTCAAGCGCGACTTGTGTCGTGCGGCCTTGTTCTTCGCGAGGATCCCCTTGGAGACCATACCGTCGATGCGCGGCACCGCGGCTTTGAACGCATCCAGCGCTTCCTGTTTTTTTCCGGCGGCGATCG
>JBFKCZ010000360.1:0-3821 GCA_041620035.1 Pseudomonadales bacterium | reverse complement strand
GGTCGCACCGTGATCGTCGGGGACTTCGTAGCCACGTGCACGCAGCCAGTCGCGCCATGGCCCACAGTGTGTGGCCATGTCGACTACAGGGTGAATGCCCGGGAGGATCCCTTCATCGGTACCCAGACGGGGATCATCCGCACTCAAGTATCGCGGATCGGGTGCCGTGTGCGTGTAGCCGAACAGCACGGGATCGAAGCCGCAGCCACGCACTTCGAGTGCCCAGTTCGTGAACCGCCAGTCGAGCGGTGTGCCATTCGTACCCGAACGATGATTGTGAAGGTACATGCCCGTATGCAATGTGGCGCGGCTCGGACCACACGGCACCGCGTTCGCGTAGTGCCGTTCGAAGAGCGTGCCCTCGGCAGCGAGCGCATCGATGTTCGGTGTGCGCACCACGGGGTGATCGACGGACGAGAGACAGTCGCCACGCCACTGGTCCGCGGTAATGAACAGGATATTGCGCCGCATGCCTGACTCCGGTTCAGCCCCTCAATCCACCAGCGGAATGAACAGGCAGCGGCGGGGCTCGCCCGCGACTGCCCGGCTCTTGTGACCCCGTCCGGTGGTGTCCTCCGCGAGCAGCACTTCCCCGGGACCGAGGCGCCGGCAGGTGCCGTCACCGACTTCGAGATCGACCGAACCGCTCAGGTTGATGACGTACTGCCGCCGCGGTGCCGTGTGGAAGTCGAGATCGTAGCTGCCATCCACCTCACGAAACATCACACCCTGTGCGGGAACGAGTTCGGAGATCGCACCCATCGCGCCGCGATGCTTCAACGGCACATCGATCTCTTCGAAATGGGATTCACCATCGTCACCGGTGTATATGCGCAGCACTTTCATGGTCGTCAGGAGGTCATCTGATTGGCAGCCCGAAGCGGCCTACCATAACATCGCCGCGGTGACCTCGACACGCACCTTCGAAGCGGCCTGGTATGCCCACGGCTACCTCCGCGAGCTCGTGCTGATCTACCCCACCTACGCCATCATGATGGGCGAGACGGGCATTTCACCTCTGGAGCTGTCTACACTGTTCGTGATCTGGGCGGGAACCGCCCTGGTACTGGAAGTGCCGTCCGGCACGCTCGCGGACCTGTATTCACGCAAGTGGCTCCTGGTCATCTCGAACCTGCTGAAGGCGAGCGCGTTCGTCGTCTGGTTGTTCGAACCACACTTCGCCGGTTTCGCGATCGGCTTTGTGCTCTGGGGCACCGGATCGAGCCTGGCATCGGGAACGAGCGAGGCGCTCCTGTTCGACACACTCACGGCACGCGGCGATCCCGACGCGTTCGCGCGCATCTACGGCCGGGGCGTGGCCGCCAACGGCTTGGGTGTTGCTACGGCACTGTTCCTCGGTGGTTATCTCGCCGAAAGCGGCTTCCTGCTGCCACTGGCGTTGTCCGCCATCGCTCCGGCGCTGGCCGCCATGGTGGTGCTCACCACATTCACCGAGGTGCGCGTCCGAACAGCCCGCACGCCTTCGTTTGCGTCGACCGTGGTCAGCGGGCTGCGAGCGGCGGCCAGCGATCGCTGGGTCGCGTTTGCGATCGGCGCGTTCGCGGTCTTTGTCGGCACCTACGGAACGCTGGAGGAGTACGTCGGGCCATTTCTGGTGGAGAAGGAGACGGTGTCACTGACTGTGATCGGTGTGATCTACGGCACCGCACATCTCGCCCGATCGCTCGGCGTGGCGTTCGCGCACCGGCTGGGGGCGATGAACTTGCGCAGCATCGTGGCGATGTTCGGCGTAATGGCTATTCCACTCGCGGCTACGCAGCACGACGATACGTGGCTCATTGGCGCAGGGTTCAGCCTCTACTTCGCCGGTTCCGCTGCCGCCGAGATCCTGCTGCAGACCGCCCTGCAGGCGCGCATCGACGGCGCCACGCGCGCCACAGTCACATCGGTCGCGAGCATGGGCAACATGCTGGTGGGAATGGCACTCCTGCTTGCGATGGGCACCGCTGCAGAGTCGTTCGGCTGGCACTTCGCACTGATCGGTGCGGCCCTGTTCACCGCACTCGCCGCGCTATCGTTTCTTGCCGCTCAGCGCGCTTTGTGATCGACGGGCACCCCAACGACGCGTGCTGCCGCGACTGTTGTATAGTCGGCCGCCATGAACCCCGTACTCAAAGACATCATCGACCTCCTCGACGTGGAACGCATCGAAGAAAATCTGTTCCGCGGTCGCAACGCCGAGTCGGAACACGTGTTTGGCGGTCAGGTCCTCGCCCAGGCAATCGCGGCGGCGAACAGAACGGTCGACGATTCGCGTCATGTCCATTCGATTCACGCCTACTTTCTGCGTCCGGGTGACCACCGCGTGCCGATCGTCTACGACGTCGACCGAATCCGGGACGGATCCAGCTTCACCACACGCCGCGTCGCCGCCATTCAGCACGGCCGGGCGATCTTCAGTCTTTCAGCGTCGTGGCAGAAGGTCGAAGCCAGCCTGACGCACACCGTTCCGATGCCCAACGTGCCCGCGCCTCACGCATTGCGGTCCGATCGTGAAGCCTACGCAGCACTCGCCAAGCATCGACCGGAAGTGAAACGGTTCGCGTTCCGGTTCGATGCCATCGACAGCCGCCAGGTCGAGAACATCCTGATGACGCACGCCGATGCGCATCCACCGCGCAAGCACACCTGGCTGAAGACCCGCGATCGCCTGCCCGACGATCCGGAAGTGCATTTGTGCATGCTCGCCTACATGTCGGATCTGGACTTCATGAGCACGTCGATGTTGCCGCATGGCATCAGTTTCCAGAACCGACAGAACATCCAGGGCGCCAGCCTCGATCACGCGCTCTGGTTCCACCGACCCTTCCGGGCCGACGAATGGCTGTTGTTCGCCAAGACGAGTCCGAGCGCGGCGGGCGCTCGCGGATTCGTGCGCGGTCAGTTCTTCACGGAGCAAGGCGATCTGGTCGCGACCGCAGCCCAGGAGTGTCTGATCAGGGTTCGCGAAGAACCGAACCCACAAGGAGAGAGAGTATGAAGAGCAGCGCCGCCTGGATCATCGCAGCATGGATGTTGGTGCCATCGTCAGTGCTCGCCGCGGACGCGGCGGCCGTCGAGCGTGGTCGCTATCTCGTCGAACTGTTGAGCTGCGCGGCCTGTCACACCGACGGACAGCTGCTCAGCGATCCGAAGGCCGATCGCTACCTGGCAGGCTCGAGTGTGGGCATCGCCTATTCGAACCACGAGCAACCCGGTGTGGTGTTTCCATCGAATCTGACGCCCGACGTCGAAACCGGTCTCGGTCGCTGGACCGCCGAGCAGATCACCACGAATATTCAGTACGGCATCGACCGGCACGGACGTCAGCAACTGCCGATCATGCCGTGGCCCGGTTACGCGCACATGCACAAGGCCGATGCGGAGGCCATCACGGCGTATCTGATGTCGCTGCCGCCCGTGCGGCACGCGGTACCGGCCAACGTGGCACCGGAGACACCTTCCGTAGCGCCCTACGTGCGCTACGGGGTGTACATGTTCTTCCCGAAACAGACCGTCGATACGAAATCGAGCTTCAAAGGGCCTTGAGAATCGCCTCCGCACTGCTCACTTCGTACTTGCCGGGCGCCTCGACGTTGAGCGTCTTGACCACCCCGTCCTGCACGATCATGGCGTAACGCTGCGAGCGCGCGCCGAGACCGAAGCCCGAGCCATCCATCTGCAGCCCAACGGCCTTGGTGAACTCACCGTTGCCGTCGCCGACCATCACCAGATTCTCCGCGTTGGCGCTCTTGCCCCAGGCGCCCATCACGAAGGCATCGTTGACAGACAGGCAGACGATGCTGTCGACGCCCTTGGCT
>JBFKCZ010000359.1:0-3826 GCA_041620035.1 Pseudomonadales bacterium | reverse complement strand
GTCATCGGGATGGTCACGCTCCAGTACGCGGGCGTGTTCGCGCTCGTGGCACTCGGGTGGCTGCCCTGGCCGGCACTGCTCACGCTCGCCGCGCTGCCCCAAGCGCTTCGAATGGTTCGCGTTTACGCTGCACCCCGACCCGCCCATTGCCCTGCCGGCTATCCGTCCGATGCCTGGCCCCTCTGGTACGTTTCGTTCGCGTTCGTCTACGCGCGCACCTTCGGGCTCGCCCTGCTTACCGGCCTCATGATCGGGTGGCTGCTGCAATGAAGCGGGATCGGAGTTGTAGGAGCGGGAGCTCGCCCGCAAGCGGCCGAGCGACTTGCCCGCGAACCGGGCTTTGCGATTCAACGAGTTATTCGCGGGCAAGCCCGCTCCCACACTGCCTCCGATGACTTTAGCGACACCCTCCCAAGCCCGTTCCCACAGGCTCAGAGCCGGTAGCTGGTTTCGGTCATCGCCCGCGAGACGAACGTCATCAGCGCCTTCACGGGTTCCGGAAACGCGGCACCGCCCGACTCGAGCGCATGGGTGCCGTGCCGCGCTTCGTCCGCATGCATTTGCGCAACCACGGCACGGCTGCGTGAGTCCTGCGCCGGGAGCGCCTCGAGATGGCGCTCGAGATGGGCGCACACCTGTTCTTCGGTGGCAGCGACGAAACCCAGGCTGACGCGATCGCCGAGGAGACCTGTGGCGGCACCGAGCGCATAGGAAACACCGTACCAGATCGGATTCAACACGCTCGGCCGGCTGTGGAGTTCCTGCAGCCGCTCGCCACACCACGCGAGATGATCCTCTTCTTCCTGAGCGGCGCGCAGTAGGTTGGTGCGCACACGTTCGTCGCGCGCCACCAGTGCCTGCCCCTCGTAGAGTGCCTGGGCGCACACCTCACCGGCGTGATTCACCCGCATGAGGCCGGCCGCATGGTTGCGCTCGCTATCCGACAATGCCGCTTCGGCAACGGCTGCGCCCGGCGAGGCACGCTCCGGTGTGTGCCGGCCGACGATGGTCCGCAGGAAGCGATCCGCCCCCAGAATCAAAACATCGATGGGACTTGCGTCACGCATCAGCCGAGCCCTCGCAACTGCCGGCCGCCCAGCAGATGCAGGTGCAGGTGGAACACGGTCTGACCTCCTTCGCCATTGCAGTTCATGATCAGTCGATAGCCCGCCTCGTCGATGTTCCTTTCCCTGGCCAGGGATCGTGCACGCCCGATGAGCTTGCCGAGCAGCGGCGCATCCGCTTCTGTTACGTCGTTCACGGTCCCAATGTGCCGCTTTGGAATAATCAGCAGGTGGATTGGCGCCTGCGGGTTGATATCGTTGAACGCCAGCAGTTCATCGTCCTCGAAGACGATGTCACCCGGAATCGAGCGATCGACGATCTTGCAGAAGATACAGTTGGCGCTCATGGAGCCCTCGATCGGTGTGCAAAGGTCACTGTATCGAATCGGCGCAAATCCTTAAAGCAAGGAGGCTGTCTTGGGCGATACGCGCGACCTCTCCCTGATTCTCGACTCGCGGATTCCGCTCGTTGCCATCGAATCACCGGACGAGCGCCGCGTGCTGTCGCTGCTGCTGCAATTCTCCATGCACCGCGGTCTGACCCTGCACGAATGGTCCTCCACACGGGGGTTGCGTCGCGGTGGCCTGGTCGGCGCCTTCGACAACGGCGCAAATCTCGTCGAGCCGGAAGAGATGTTGCGCCACGTGTATGCAACCGAAGGCCCCGCGATCTACGCGCTGTGCGACTTGCATCCATTCCTCAACGATGCACCTCGCGCCGTGCGCCTGCTGAAGGACATCGCCCTCGAATACGATCGGCTCGGCAACACACTCGTGCTCATCAGCCATGCGCTGAAAGTTCCTGCGGAGCTCGGACGCCTCACCGCGTCTTTCAAGCTGCGCTTGCCGAGCGATGAAGAACTGCTCGCCATGGTGCGTACCCAGGCGCAAGCCTGGGCCAAGGTCAACGCCGGCAAGCGGGTGAAGACCGATGCCGCCACCCTCGATAAGCTCATCGCCAATCTACGCGGTGTCACGCACGCGGATGCACAGGTGCTGATCAGGCATGCGATCTTCGCCGACGGCGTGATCGGCGAGAGCGACATTCCGGAAGTGAACCGACTGAAGTTCGATCTGCTCGACGCAGAAGGCGTGCTGCACTACGAACACGACACCGAGTCCTTCGCGGACGTCGCGGGGCTCGACAATCTCCGCGCCTGGCTGAAGCTGCGGCAGGAGACGTTCCTGCGCAACACCATCGCCGACCGTCCCCGCGGCATTCTCCTGCTCGGTGTACAAGGCAGCGGCAAGAGCCTTGCTGCCAAGGCCGTAGCGGGTCTGTTCGGTGTGCCGCTCCTGCGGCTCGACTTCGGCGCGCTCTACAACAAGTACTTCGGCGAGACCGAACGCAACCTGCGCAACTCCCTGAAGCAAGCGGAACTCATGGCTCCCTGCGTGCTGTGGATGGATGAAATCGAGAAGGGGCTCGCGACCGGCGACTCCGACAACGCCACCAGCAAACGCGTGCTGGCGACGCTGCTGACGTGGATGGCGGAGAACAAGCAGCCCGTGTTTCTGGTTGCCACAGCCAACGACGTAGCCTCCCTGCCACCCGAATTGATGCGCAAGGGGCGCATCGACGAAGTGTTCTTCGTCGACCTGCCGGACGTCGACAACCGACGCGAGATCTTTCGCATTCATCTGCGCAAGCGTGATCTGGATGCGACAGCGTTCGATCTCGACGCCCTCGCCGCCGCGAGCGAAGGCTTCACCGGTGCCGAGATCGAAGAGGCCGTGGTTTCCGCGCGCTATCTCTGCGCGGCCAAGGAAACGCCTATCGAAACCGCGGACGTCATCGATGCGTTGAACCGCACCTATCCCTTGTCGGTGCTGCGCTCGGATGCCATCGACAGCTTGCGCGCCTGGGCTTCGGGACGCACGGTGCCGGCCTGACCGGCATCGGCGAGCGCTGCCGCCGCGAGGCCGCGGCGCGCCGCCACGAAGGTCCACCAGGCGCGCAATCGACGATCGCCGCCGACGAACAAATGGGTAGCTTCAGGTGATGGTGCAGCCAGCGCAACGCGCGGATCGTTGGATGCATCGACTCGAAACGACACCGCGTCCCGTTCCGATCCGTCGCTCCAGCGCACCAGCGGCCGTGCCAGGTGAGCGTGGAACGCGTGCTCCGAGAGCACCATCAGCCGACCGCCGGAGCGCATGTGGACCGCGGCATTGCGATCTCTTCCGCTGATGAGTGCGTCTTCGCCGAAGGCATCGCCGGCAATCAGCCGTGCAATGATCCGGCCGCGCCGCGATACGACCGCATCGCCCGACGCCACGACGTAGAACTCGCGGCCGGGCTCACCTTCTTCGAACACGGCTTCACCGGCGGCGACCGTGCGCGGCCTGAGCGCGTCGAACAACGCTTTGAGCTGCCGCGGGGCCAGCGCCTCGAGACCGCGCTCGAGAAACCGCTCCTGCCAGCTCGACGTTGGTTCGCCGGGGCCGATGTGCTTCACGGCGTAGTGCTCGTCGGGATGCGCCTCGAGGAGAAACGCGATGGGCGCGCTGTCGACCCAGAGTAACGTGCAGGCACTCAGGGTTTCGATCCGGCAGTCGCTGCGATCCTCGAGCAAGGCGAGCCGCGCCCGCAATGAGCCGGCAGCAATCTCGACACCGGCGCCCGCCGAATCGATAGCGCGCACGATGCCGCGGTGCAGGTAGTAGCGGCCGCGGCGGGCGGCATCGGCTGACAACTGCCGTCTCGCCGCGATGCGAACGAGGCGCGCATGCCGGGCGAGTGTCGCGAGGGAAGCCCAATC
>JBFKCZ010000358.1:0-3843 GCA_041620035.1 Pseudomonadales bacterium | reverse complement strand
CGAGACAATGCTTGCCGCGCGCGATCCATCCTACGGCGTCGTGGTCATCGACATCACGAATCCCGACGCCATCGCCTGGGCCGGCGTGCGCCCGGACGTGCAACGATTTCCCGGCAGCATCAACAAGATCGTCACAATGGCCGCGTTGTTCGACAGTCTGGCGCGCGCCTTTCCGAACATCGCCGACCGCGAACGTATCCTCAAAACCACGCGCGTGACCGCTCGCGATTGGGTGCTGTGGGACGAACACGACATCCCCACATACGATCCGACCACCGGCGCGAATACGTTCGCTTATGCCAAGCCGAGCGACGTGTTTGCGCTCTCCGAGTGGATCGATCACATGATCTCTCCGTCGGCGAACGCGGCCGGTGCGGTCGTTTGGCGCGAAGCGATGCTGCTGCGGCATTTCGGCGCCGCGTATCCCGTGTCGGATGCCGAGGCGGAAGCGTTCTTCAAGGAAACGCCGAAGAAGGCGCTCACCGATTTGAGCCTCACGGTGAACCGCGACCCGCTGGAACGTGCCGGCATCACCTCCGATGGCATTCAGCAGGGCTCGATGTGGACACGTACCGGCAAGCGCTATGTGCCCGGCGTCGTTTCCTACGCAACGCCGCGCAGCCTCGCGCGATTCGTCTATGCCCTGGAGCAGGGCCGCCTGGTGGACCCGTGGTCGAGCCTGGAGATGAAGCGCTATCTCTACATGACGAAGCGTCGCTACCGCTACGCCTACGCACCGGAACTGGCACGCGCCAACATCTACTTCAAGAGCGGCTCGTACTACGCCTGCCATGCGGAAGAGGGCTTTCGTTGCGGCAAGTACGCGGGCAACACCAAGAATTTCATGAACGTCGTCGTCATCATCGAGTGGCCAGGGGAATCGACGCGTTACCTGGTGTCCTTGATGTCGAACGTGCTCAAGGTGAATTCCGCATGGGACCATGCCGCCATCGCGGTTGCGATCGAGAAGATGATCCGCACGCGCCGTGCCGCCGAGATTCAGGCACCGGCCAGCGAAGAACAGCTGCGTGATGCCGGCCGCAGCTGAGATCTCACGCATCGGACTGATCGGCGACGTTCACGCCCAGCACGCGCTGCTCGAAGCGACACTCTCGTTCTTCGCCCGTGCCGGTGTGGATTGCATCGTCTGCACGGGCGATCTGGCCGACGGCACGGGATCACTCGACGTCTGCTGCGACTTGCTGGACGCCTGCAGCGCGCTAGTGGTCGCCGGCAATCACGATCGCTGGCTCACCAGCAATCGCATGCGCAACGTGCCGCAGGCCCATCAACGCGGTGATGTGAGCGAGGAGTCCCTCGCTTACCTGGCGCGACTTCCCGCGACACGAAAGCTCCGCACGACGGTCGGCGACGTACTGCTGTGTCATGGCGTCGCCGACAACGACCTGCGCAAAGTCTGGCCCGGCTCGCCACGCATGCCCGCAGAGCGCAGCCCGGAACTCGACAGCATCATTGCCGACGGCGACACGCGGCTCGTGCTCAACGGCCACATGCACTACCGTGTCATCGTGAACTTCGAGGTGCTCACGCTGATCAACGCGGGCACGCTCAAGGGCGAGCATCGCCCCGGCGTATCGATACTCGACCTCGACGACGACGTGGCAACCGCGTTCGAGTTCGACGCCAATCTCGGCCTCGGCGCGGTGGCCGAGCATCGCATCCACGACCCTGCGAATCGGCGTGTGTGGAAAGACACGCAGGAGTTCGACGGACGTTGGAATCCAGTCGTTCTGTACCGCGGCTGAGGTTGTTCCGGCCCTGGCGGCTTGACCGCGATCCGGCATCCGCGCGAGATTGCGGCAACGGGTTCTGGAGCCGCACATGAGTTACGAAGCAGTCCGCTTTCCCCACGACGGCACCGTCGATGCCGACGGCCACGTCCTCGAGCCGTCCTGGCTGTGGGAAAAATACCTCGAAGCCAAGTATCTCGACCGCGCGATGCGCATCAAAACCGACGATCTTGGCCTCGAGTATCTCGAGATCGGCGGTCGCCCTTCCACGCGAACCAACAAGGGCACACTGGGACTCATGGGCGCGATGGGCGAAGTCGATGCGCGCCCGAGCCCCGATCGCCGGTACATGGACTGCGCGCCCTATGGTTCGATGGATGCCGCGGAACGCATCGATCTGCTGACCCGCGAGAATCTCGACAGAACCGTGCTGTATCCGACGATCGGCCTGCTGTGGGAGTGCGAACTCGACGACCCGGAACTCACGCTCGCCTATCACCGCGCGTACAACCGCTGGATCGCCGACTTCTGCCGCGACTCGAAAGGTCGCCTCGTGCCGATCGCCCAGCTCACGTTGCTCGATCCCGAAGGATCGGCCGCCGAACTGGAACGCGCCGTTGCCGATGGCTGCAAAGGCGGCTTCGTCGTCCCCTACACGCACACGCGAAAACCACACGGCCACACCGATCACGACGTGCTGTGGCGCAAGGCCGCCGAGCTCGGCGTGCCGATGGCGATTCATCCTTCCTTCGAACCGCTGTGGGCAACCCCGGTTCGCTTCGACGGCCTGGGTCCGGAAGCGGGGTTCTTCTACAACGTGATGCTGCGCCAGGGCATGCAGCAGGCGCTCTTGTCGTTCTTCTCGCACGGCACGCTAGAGCGCATTCCCGATCTCAAACTCGGCGTACTGGAATCCGGCTGCGGTTGGGTGGGAGCGTTTCTCGATCGCATGGATGCGCTGTTCGACACGGCAACGCGACGCGTGGTGCCGCTGCGCAACAAACCATCGGAATATTTTCAGCGACAGTGCTTCATCTCGGGCGATCCCGATGAAACCGCGGCCGCGCACATCATCGATCACGTCGGCGCGGATCTGTTCATGTGGGCCACGGACTACCCGCATCCCGATCATCCCGGCACCTGGGCACACGCACTCACCGAGTTCGTGAAGCCGTTGTCCGAGTCGACGCGGGCCAAGGTGCTGGGCGAGAACGTCACACGCATCTACGCGCTCTGAGGCCGGCCAAACAGAAGCAATCGAGCAGACGCCATGACCGAAATCGCCGAGGCTTTCAGCCGTGACGGTGCCGTACACATCCCCCACGCACTCTCACCCGCGACCCTCGCACTCGCCCAGAGCGCATACGAGTGGAGCCTCGCGCACCCCGGCCCCGGTGCCTCGAACCTCCCGGCGAAAGGCGACGGCATCTTCTATCAGGATCTCGCGAACCCCGCCGCGCTTACCGCCTACGATCCGCTCCTTCGTGCACCCGAGATCGGCGCGCTGGCCGCCACACTCTGGGGCAGCGACGACGTGTGGTTCATGTACGAGCAGGTGTTCCTCAAGGAAGGCGGCACGACGCGGCGCACGCCTTGGCATCAGGACACCCCTTACCTGCCGGTGGACGGCCGCGACCTCGCGGTACTCTGGATCACGTTCGACGCGGTCTCCCGCGATCATGCGCTCGAGTTCGTGGCGGGGTCGCATCGCGGCACCCTCTACGACGGCTCGCGATTCGATCCCGACGACGACACCGCGCCGCTGTACGGCGACGGTGCGTTGCCTCGCTTACCCGACATCGAAGCAGACCGGAGCCGATATCGGATACTCGGCTGGGCGGTTGCGCCCGGCGACGTCGTCGCGTTTCATCCCTCCATGCTTCACGGCGGCGCACCCACGACACCGTCGATGCGGCGCCGCACGCTCTCGCTGCGTTTCTTCGGGATCGATGCACGAGTGGCTTCGCGGCCGGGCCGGCGCGTCTCGGTAGAAGCGCCCGTCGACGCCGAGCGCAACGTGCATCCGCTCACCCGCATGCGCCAGCTGCCAGCAGGCGCACCGTTTCGCGATCCGGCGTTTCCGAAAGTCTGG
>JBFKCZ010000357.1:0-3869 GCA_041620035.1 Pseudomonadales bacterium | reverse complement strand
GCGTCTTTTCGCTCTCTTTGAGTTCCCCGACCATGTCGCGACCCGCCTTCTCCTGATCGTAGGTGATCCACTTCTCCGGCACGATCTCGAGAATCACGCGCAGCGGCGAATCGAGCAGTTTGAAGAAGGCTTCTTCGCCAGCCTTGCTGTCGGGCCGCACTTTCTTCGCCAGAGCCCGGTAGAACCATGCCTTGGTCTTGTCGTCGTCATGGAAGAACGCCCGGCCCTTCATCGTGGCAGCACCCCTCGGGCAATCCGGTGAGCGTCCGGCTACACCGCTGACCGCCACCGACACCTGATTGTTGCGACGGATCGCCGCGGCCCGGTGGCGATGCTCGGCGAACGTCAGCCACACACGGCCATCCTTCCAGACGAACGCATGCGTTACGCCTACCGGCCAGTTGTCCTTGGTGACCCACATCAGCACGCACTCGCTCGCGTCCTCCATGAGCCGGTTGATCTGTGCCTCACTGAACCCGTAGATCGACACCATCTCATGATCGTGTGACGTATCCGACATACCTTCCTCCCCTAGATGTGGCCGATGTGATTCGCAAGGTTCCGCGCAGCGCATCCCGCGTGTCAATACACGTGCAATATCCTGCTCACCGCCCTTCGTTGTCGCGCACGGCAATTCAGGCCAACGGTGTTCCGCCGGCGCGCCGCAGACCGATGGCACCTCGTATGCGACCGTGTTCCGAGCGGGAAATGCCGTAGAAGCTTGCTACGTATACGGTCACGGCGATCATCACGAGTACGCCCGGGCCCATGGCCAGGCCGAGGAACGCCATCGACTCGGGGTTGAGCGTCTCCGCCGTGGCGCCGCGGCCGATACCCGCGAGATCGACGATGACGCCCGAGATGATGATGCCGAATCCACCAACGGCCTTCGCGGCAAAGGAGAGTGCGGCGAAATAGATGCCTTCGTTGCGGCTGCCATGCACCTCTTCGTGCTGGTCGGTGATGTCCGCTACCATCGAGCCGATCATCACGCCGAGAACGCCGATCCCCAGGCTGCAGATCGCGTTGGCGCTCAGCACGATGTAGAAGCCGCGCACGTCACCCACCTCGGGGAAGAATCCGATCAATCGCAGAATGATCGGGCTCGTGTTCCAGATCGCATACCAGGCGAGGCCAAGCATCAACAACGTCTTCTTTTCACGGAACACCCGGGTCAAGGGGGTTGCCAGGGCGGCACCGATGAAGCCTCCGGCTACCGACGCGGGAAAACTCCAGCTGATCTGGGTGAGCGTGAACTGGAAGTAGAGCGTGCCAAGGTAAAGCGACAGCGCCGCAACCATGCCCATCGTCATGCCCCACAGCACGCTCGTCAGCACCATCACCTTGAACGGCCGCAGTGCAAAGGCCTGACCGGCCTCCTCGAGCACCCGCAGCAGCCTGAATCGCTCCGCCCCGGCCGCTGCGCGCGGCAGCTTGGGGATCTGGTCGTGCGTGCCGATTGCCGTGATCCACACGCCGATGCAGATGATGGCGGCGAATGCGGCACCGAACTCGGGGTAAGCACCGGGGTTCAGCTGGCCGACCGGAAACTCGTCCGTGCCGCGAAAGTACCATTGCAGACCCAGCAGAAACACGAGCAGCGTGCCGATTGACCCGAACAGTGAGCGGAGCGCCGACAGCAGCGTGCGCTCGTCGTACTCGATCGCGAGCTCGGCAGTCAGCGCCGTATGCGGAATCGAGTAGAACGACTGCGTGATTCGCGTGAGGATGGAAAACGTCACCAGCCATCCGAACAATCCATATTCCGAAAGCCCGGCGGGCGGTGCGAAGAGCAGATAGAAGCACGCCGCAAATGGCACCGCCGCCCAGTACATGTAGGGATGACGCCGCCCCCAGGCACTGCGGGAACGATCGGACAGCGAGCCGACGATGGGGTCGACCACCGCATCGATCACGAGCGCGACGACGATGGCGGTGCTCGCCAGAAACCCCGAAAGGCCGAGCACCTGGTTGTAGAAAAAGAGCAGGAAGAATCCGAAGGCCGAACTCTGCACGCCTTCGGGAATCTGGCCGAATGCGAACGCGAGGCGCACCCGCCAGGTAGCGTCCGGTACCTCGCGGCTCGAGTCGCTCGTCGGTTCGGGCATGGGTTTTACGCCGTTAGGGGTTGTATCGATCGAACGCGCCGGCCAGGAAGCCGGCGACTAACGCTTCGGAAACCATCAGGCTTGACGGTTATGCGCAAGTCCGTCACGGTACCATCGACTTTCGTCGGCTCGCAAACCGGCCGCCTCGCCGGTGCGTCGATGTAGTCATCCACCCAGTACGTCATGAGCTGTTTCGAGGACCGATGCCATGTCTCATCTCGCCGTCGAAGGATCCAAGCAGATCTACTTCGAACACCACGCAGGGCGCGGCACGCCCATGGTGCTCGTGCACGGCTGGGGGGTCGACTCGCGCTGCTGGGACGGCGTGCTGCCGGCACTGCTCGAGGCTGGCCACGGGGTGATCACACTCGACCATCGCTGCTGCGGCCGTTCCGACCGCGACTTCGCCGACGTCTCGGTAACGGCGATCGCCGGCGACGTCGTGCGTGTCGTGGAACATCTGCAACTCGAACGTGTGGCACTGAATGGCTGGTCACTCGGCGGCGCAGTGGTCGTGGACGCCGCCGTTGCGCTCGGACGCCGACTCGCCGGCCTCGTGCTCACCGGTGGCGCTACACCCCGGTACACACGTACCGCCGACTTCGAACACGGCGGCACGGCAGACGACGTCGAAGGCACGATCGCGGCCCTCCGCGCCGACCGGGTCAACACCTTCGAGGGAGTGTCACGGGCCGTGTTCGCTGCGCAACCGAGCGCCGCGTTACTTGCCTTCGTCGCGCGCATGTTCCTCGACGCGAGCCCTCGCGCCTACGCCACGCTGCTCGACCTCGCCACCGTCGATCAACGTGCCTTGCTTCCCAAGATCTCGGCGCCTGCCCTGCTGCTGCATGGCGATCAGGATGCGTTCGTGCCCTTGACCATTGCGCAAGCCGCGGCAAAGCTGCTCCCCAAGGCCAAGCTCTCGACCTATGCGGGCTGTGGGCACGCGCCCTTCCTGGAAGATCCGGCGCGATACAACCGCGAAGTCGTCGACTTCATGGGCCGGGTGTAGGGGGCACAAATACATGGCTCGACAGGTCAACTTCGGACTCTGGTACGACTTCCGCAACCCGGTGCGATGGCGCATACCGTTCGAGCGCCTGTATGCACAGAGCCTCGAGCAGATCGCGTGGGCGGAGTCCATCGGCTTCGACTCCGTATGGCTAACGGAGCACCACTTCTGCGACGACGGCTATACGCCGTCGCCGCTGGTGATCGCATCGGCCATCGCGGCACGAACCAAACGCATGCGGATCGGTACCAACCTGCTGCAGATCCCGCTGCACGATCCGATCCGGCTCGCCGAAGACGCGGCCACGGTTTCGCTCGTCAGCGGTGGGCGCTTCGACCTCGGCGTCGCCATCGGTTACCGCGAACTCGAGTTCAACGCCTTCGGGCGGAAGCTCGCGCACCGTCCGAGCCTGCTGGAAGAGAGCGTTGCGATACTGCGGCGTGCCTGGCGTGGTGAATCGGTGGCGTTCGATGGCCGGCGCTTTCGAATCGGCGATCTGCGCATCTCGCCGCAGCCCGAACATCCCCCGAGAATTCTCATTGGCGGCATGGTGCCGCCCGCCATCGAACGGGCCGCGCGCATCGGCGACGGGTTTCTGTCCACCGGCGGTATCGGCCACGACGTGTACACTGCGGCGTTGAAATCGGCCGGCAAGCCGGAGAACGGAGGAGTCATCTGCGCCGGCGACTGGGCCATCGTCAGTCGCGACCCCGAGCGCGAGGCGGCGAACGTCGGCGATCACGTGCTCT
>JBFKCZ010000356.1:0-3876 GCA_041620035.1 Pseudomonadales bacterium | reverse complement strand
TCCCGGATCGCCCAGGTGGCGACGTTCACGAGCGACGCTCCGCGCTGGCCGTCGCGACTTGCGGTGGCACGATGCGCACGAGATCGCCATCGTTCAGGAATGCGCCGCCCGATGCCACCACCTGGTCACCGGCGTTGACCCCGCTGACGATTTCGATGCTGCCTTCGTGGCGGCGGCCCGTTTTCACTTTGATCTGCATCGCACGACGGCTCTCCGCGTCGACCACGAACACGAACTCGTAGCCATCGCGAACGACGAGGGCCGTGGCAGGCAGTGCAAGTCCGGCGCGTTCGCGGCGCAGGATTCTGTCGCTGAGGAACATGCCGGGGCGCGCGTCGCCTGAGTTCGCATCTTTGCTCAATGCGACATAGACGATGCCCATGCGCGAGCCGGCATCGAGCACGGGCGCGATCTGACGCACTACGCCATCGATGATGCTGCCGTCGGGCAAGCGGATTTCGGCGCGGTCGGAGACCTCGACGTTTGCGATGTCGGCGGACGCGAGTTCCGCGCGCCACTCGAGCCGGTTCTGCCGCACGAGCCGGAACAGTTCCATGCCGGGGGCGGCTACGGCGCCCAGCATGGCACTGCGTGAACTGACGACGCCGTCATCCGGCGCGATCACCCGCGTGTCGTCCAGGTTCAGCTGTTGACTGGAAAGGCGGGCTTCGGCGAGGTCCACCTGGGCCTGCGCCGCCTGCGCGGTGGTGATGGCCCGGATGAGGTCCTGCTCGCTGATGGCCGAGGTGTCGCGCAGGTGCTTCGCACGTGCCGCATTGGCGAGCGCTTCGGTGAGGCGCGCCTGCGCGTCGGCCAGCGCGGCGCGCTGCTGCGCGTAGTTGGCCTCCACGGGCGCGGGGTCGAGGCGCGCGAGCAGCTGACCTTTCACCACTTCGTCGCCCACGTCGGCGAGTACTTCGATGAGGCGAACGCCCCCGACTTGTGCGGCGACGGATGCTTCCTGCCACGGGGCGATGGCGCCGCTCGCGGTGATGACCTCGGGCCATAGCACGGCGATCGGACTGACCACGCTGACGGTGAGTGCGGCCCCCGACAGCGGGTTCGCTGCAGGATCGGAGATGGCGCCGTCCGGTGTGGCGCGGCGCAGGGTCGCCGTCCCCGCTACCGCGACGATGACTACCAGCAGTACAGCGGAAATGCCGATGACCCGTTTCTTTCCGGCGTTCATGACTGCGCCTGCTGACGTCGGTCGCGTTCCGCGTTCACGAGGGCGAGGGCATGCGCCACCAGCCCATCGACGGTTTGCGCGATGGTGGTTTCGGAGTCGATGAGTCCCGGTGCGAGCACGCGTACTGCAGCGCGTTCCACGTACAGCACCATGGCGATGCCGACGAGGCTGAACACCAGTTGATGGAGCTCTCGATCCACGGCGTCGATGCCAAGATGCGGCATCAGGAATCGCACGAGCTGTGCGTGATAGGGCCGCAGAATCCCGGCGCGGTTGGGTTCGAGAATGCCGGACGGCTGCACCTGCTCGCGCAGAAACAAGAGCCGGATGTGGCTGCGATCATCCGCGGTGAGCGTGAAAGACATGACGTGCTCGTACCAGGCTCGAAGACCGTCTTCGAGCGACGTGCTCGAGTCATCCAGCGCGGCGGGCAGCTGCACGAGGCGTTCGGGAATGTCGAATACGGCCTTGTACAGCGAGGCCTTGTCGCCGAAGTAATAGTGGATGGCCGCGACGTTGACGTCGGCCCGACGACAGATCTCGCGCGTCGACGCCTGGCCGTAACCCTTCTCGGCGAACACGTCGACGGCCGCGCGCAGGAGGCGCTCGCGCGCCGCGGCGCCGCCGTTCGCCAATTCGTTGGATCGAGCTTCAGACATGGGAATTTTCGTAACGAAACCGGTTCGAGGGGGCGCAGACTAAAGCAAGCGCTTGAATCAAGCAATCGATTGCGTCCCAAGAATGAGAGGTCTAGCAGGCGTAGGAGCGACCCCTAGGTCGCGATAACCTATTGATTCCTATAGATAAAATCGCGAGCACGGCTCGCTCCTACACGACTTCGATATCCACCGATCCCAATCCGGTGAACGTACCCCGATAGAGGCCCGCATCGCGCACCGGTACCCGGGTATAGGCACCCGTGATCACGCGCTCGCCGGGTTCGAGGGCGCGGCCGAACTTCGCGAGTTCCGCGACCAGCGCGGCGAGGGAGGCGTAGTGATCGTCGATGTGCCCGCGCGCCGCCACGGTCTCGACGGGTCGGCCGTCGAGGGTGAGCGCAACGGTGAGTGCCTCGAAATCGAAGCCGTCGGGCAGCGGTGCCGTTTCAGCACCGATGACGATGCCCCATTGCGAGAGATTGTCGGCGGTGCGCGTGCCCGGATCGGCTTGGCCGCCCGTGCGGTTCTGGTTGATCTCGAAGGCGGGTGCGACTGCCGCGACTGCACGCCGGACATCGGCGGCCGTGGTACCGCTGCCCGAGAGCCGTGCACCGATGCGAAAGCAAAGTTCGTTCTCGAGTCCCAGGTTCGGGATAGCGGCTCGCGCGATGCGGGCGCCGCTCTCGAGCATGCGGCTGCGCAGGATGTGACCGAACGGTCGTATTCCTTTGCCGAAGGCATCGCGGGAGGCGCCGGACGTGAGGCCCACTTTCCAGCCGCCGAGCTGTTCACCCGCCGCGCGCCGACGCTCCAGCACGTCGAGCTGCACGCGCTCGCCCTCTTCGACCGAGAGTCGGCCAGCGAACGGGGCCAGGTCGAGCTGACCGAGTTCCGCACCGCGAAGAATCAGATCCGCCCATGCGTCTTGGGATACGCCGGTCATGTTTGTACGCCTCAGTGCTGTTCATCCACATGATCGCACGCAATCCGCGCATCGATGACGCGCCCTCGGCGGCGCGAGCGATTATGCTGCCATCTCTATCGATGAGGAGGATGGCAATGGCACCGGTGCCCAAGGGCGGAACGATCGCTGTGACCGGCGCGGCCGGATTCATCGGCGGCTGGGTGGTGAGACGATTGCTGGAGCGGGGCTACCGCGTGCGCGCCTGCGTACGCAACGTCGACGACCCCGTACGCACGGATTTCCTGAAGGCGATGCCGGGGTACGCATCGGGACGGCTCACCCTGCACGCCGCGGATCTCGACCGTGACGGCTGCTTCGACGACATCTTCAAGGGGTGTCACGGTGTGTGCCACGTTTCCCATGTGAGTACTTACGACGATCACGACTACGTGCAGCGCGTGTGCAATCACATCATTGGCAGCGTCAACGAGTCGGGCACGGTCACGCGCGTCATCGTCACCTCGAGCATCGCGGCCGTCATCTCCGAAGTGGACATGCAGGAATTCGTGCGCCGCCCCGTGTTGTACGAGGATCGCTACCCCGACGAAGAGAATCCGAAGCGCACACCGGCGAAGGGGCAGGGCTATTCCATGGGCAAGGTCATCGCCCAGCGCGCGTTCTCGGATGCGGCCGAACGGCACGGCGGATGGGATGCCATCACCTGTTGTCCGGCGGACAACGTGGGCCCGATCCAGTCGGCCCATCAGAAAGACATGGGCCCGTGGCAGCACATCATCGAGGGCATGCTGCTCGGCAAGTACCACCAGACCCCGGCCTACCGGCCCTGGATGACGGTGGATGTACGCGACGACGCCGACAGCCACATCGGCTTGCTGGAAAGTGTCGCAGTGAAGAACGGCGAACGTTACATCGCATGGTCCACCGACATGCGCAACGTCGAGGACATCTGCGCCGATATCGCGCGGCTGCTGCCGGAACTCGACCACGACACGCCCGCGGTCACCGACCCGTTTCCGGAACGCATTCAGGCGCGCGAAGCGGAACTGCGGAGCATCTGGGCCAAAGTCGAACCGCGCAACGATCGCATCCGCGCCGTGACGTCG
>JBFKCZ010000355.1:0-3884 GCA_041620035.1 Pseudomonadales bacterium | reverse complement strand
GATCGCCTCGACCGCGAGTTCGGAGATCCGCTGGCCCATGTCGGCGGTGAGGTTCTTCAGAATCGACGACTCCGGGCCGGGACTACCGCCCTTCGACGTCGCCGCCATGATGCGAAACTCGGTGTACTGAATGGCCTCGAGTTTGACCGCGGCCTCGTCGACTTTGCGTCGGAAGCTCGGTTCCGCGTCGATGCCAACGACTTCGGCGAGGCGCTTCAAGCGTGTCAGCGCAACACTCAACCGCGCGGAACCGCCGCCGCCGCGCTCGAACTCGAGCAGGTACTTCGCCACGGTCCAGCCGTTGTTCTCGGCACCGACGCGATTTGCCATCGGTACGCGCACGTCGTCGAAGAACACCTGGTTCACCTCGTGCTCGCCCGATACGAAGATGATGGGCTCGACCCGAATGCCAGGGGAGTGCATGTCGAGCAGGAGGAACGTGATGCCTTGCTGCGGTTTGCCGTCGAACCGGGTTCGCACGAGCAGGAACATTCGATTCGCGTGATGCGCATGCGTCGTCCAGATCTTCGAGCCGTTCAGCACATAGTCGTCGCCGTCGGCCACCGCGCGCAGCGATAGAGCTGCCAGGTCCGAGCCGGACCCTGGTTCGGAGTAGCCCTGACACCAGTAGTCCTCACCGGAAAGAATGCGCGGCAGGTAGTGCGCTTTCTGTTCGGCGGTGCCGTGACCAATCAGCATCGGGCCGCACATGCCGAGGCCCATGGGCGCAAGGCCCGGCGCGCCCGCGAGCGCAGACTCGGTGGTCCAGATGTAGCGTTGCAGCAGATCCCATCCGGTGCCGCCGTATTCCTTCGGCCATGCCGGGGCGATCCAGCCCTTGCGGTGCAGGATGCGATGCCAACGCATGTTTGTCTCATGGTCCTGGAAGATGCCGGCGCAGAAACGCGCACCGGCGGTCAGCTCGTCATCGAGGGAATCTTCCAGGAACTGCCGAACCTCGGTGCGAAAGCGCTCGTGTTCAGCCGAGAAGCTGATGTCCATGGTGTTGTGCACGACTTCTGGCGAGAGCTTCCAACTCGAACACATGCTCGTCGTCGGCGTCAATGTCCCGCAGCGCGGCGGCGAGCTGCAGCAGGTAGTCGAGGTTGCTGCCGCTCGGTCCGTGGCTGTCGAGAATCTGCGCGACGATCCTTTCGGAAGGCGCCGGTCCGAGGAATGCGATGTTGTGGGGTGATGCCACGTAGACCACGCCGTCATCATGCGCGTCGGCGAACTCGAGGGTCACGTCGATACGTTCGTAGCCGTTCTTCTCGCGGTGATCGAGATGGTCGAACACTTCGTGTTCGATGAGATACGCAACGCCCTTGCAGCGGGATGCGGTATCCGCAATCAATGTCACGACACGCCCCGGTGCATGGGGCACACCGCGGTGGTCGTGGGAGCCCTGCCAAAACCGGCGCGCGAAACCGGGGAGGTGTGCCTCTTTCCTGTCAGCAAAGGGAAAGTCCGGCCGCCAAATGAGCGAGCCGTAGCCGAACACCCAGACGCGGTCGTTCAGGACAGGCCCACCGAAACCGCGAAGGCGCGCCGGCAGGATTCCTGCAGCGCGGGCGAGTCGAGGTAGTCGATGGCCGTCATCGCCAACGCCTTTGCGCCGTCGAGGGCCGCTGCGTCACCCATCTCGGAGCGGGCCCACTTCGCGAATTCGGGGTTGTGGATGACGACGTTCTGCAGCGCTGCGGCGAGCATCGGGTGAATCGACGGTACGAGGTAGCTCACGTTGCCCATGTCGGTGGAGCCACTGGAGCCCGCGGGCAGCTTGTTGAGCGGGAAGAACCGTCGGCCCAGTTGCTCGGCATTGCGTTGGAAGTGTTCCGCCAGCGGCCAGCTGGTGTTGAGATCGAGGTAGTCGACACCGCTCCACTGTACATCGACGCGGCAACCGCTCGCGGTCGCGCCGGCTTCGAAGCAGGCCTGCACGCGCGGCTTCAGTGCGGCGAGGTCTTCCTTGTTGGCGGCGCGCACGTAGAAGTCGCCGGCGGCGAACTCGGGCACGATGTTGGGTGCGAGGCCGCCGTCGGTGACGATGCCGTGGATTCGTTCCGTCGCCTGAATGTGCTGCCGCAGATTCGAAATGGCCTGGTAGGCGAGCAGCAATCCATCGAGGGCATTGAGTCCTTTGTGCGGCATGGCGGAGGCGTGTGCGGACTTGCCGTGATACTCCACCCGTACTTCGGCCACACAGATGCACGGCATGGTGGTGAGATTGATGCCCGATGGATGGATCATGAGTGCGGCGTCGACGCCGTCGAATGCGCCGGCGCGGGCCATCAGTTCCTTGCCGCCGCCTTTCTCTTCGGCTGGCGTGCCGAGGATGCGTACGCGGCCCGCGAGTCGATCTTTGACTTGTGCCAGCGCAAGGGTTGCACCCAACGCGGCCGTAGCGATCAGGTTGTGGCCGCACGCATGACCGATGCCAGGCAAGGCGTCGTACTCCGCGAGCAGCGCAATGCGCGGGCCCTGGCGCGCGCCCGAGAACTCGGCTTCGAATGCGGTTTCGAGCCCGTAGACGCCCGCGCGGGGCGAAAGGCCGGCCTCGTCCAGCGTGCGACTCAGCAATGCGGCGGCCCGATGCTCCTTGAAAGCGAGTTCCGGGTGACTGTGAATCTCGTGGGATACCGCGAGGAGTTGCGGCGCCATGGCGTCTACGGCGGCGTTGACCTGGGTCTTCAGTGCATCGGTCATCGGGTTCTCCAGCGAGCAGCGGGCCTCAGCATAGGCGACTCAGGCGCCGCTGATCCAGATTGCCGAGGTCACGGCGCGTTCCTGCAGGGTGCGTGGCAGGTGAGCCGGAACGTCGATGCCGAGGCGCTTCGCGTCATAGGTGCTCCATCGGCACGTGGGTACCTGCAACGCGCGGAGGTAGTAGGCAGTCGGCGTGCCCGGCGTGTAATCGGCATCGTGCCAGTAACCCCTGAACTCACTGACGCCGGCGTTCGCGTCGATGCTGCACGTCGCGTCGGGCTCGGGTACGGGGATTGCGCATCGGCCGTGCGCATCGGGGGCACCGGATGCGCACGCAAGATCGATGATGCGCTCGAAGGCCCGCGCCCCGTCGCTCCATAGTTTGACGATCTGCACCCGCTCGAGCCCCGCTTCGTTGGGGTCGCGGATTACCCAGAAGGCGAAGTTGGGCGGTTGCTCCGCACATGCAGCCAGACGGCCCCCCATCGGCACGCCGCGCGCGTAGCCGATCGTGACGAGATCGGTCGCATCGCCCGTGCTCTGCAGGGATTCGCAGCCGCCGAAGAAACGTGCCTGGATGCGTGGCCCGGACGTGGCAAAAGTTTCCTTGCGGCGCAGCGCGGCGAAGATCTCCGCGCGGCTGTTGTTGCCGGCCCACACACCTGCGAGACCGGCCGCGCCCCAGCGGCTCACGGCATCGAGTGGCAGGCTGGCAGACAACTCGTCCAGCAATCGCTGCCGCGCGGTGCCGTCGGCATTCCCGATCTTGCCGGTGTAGTTGTCCTCCTCGACGGGGCTCGATGCGTTGTGCCCGTCCGAGGAACCGATGACGCCGAAGTCGTAGGGATTGAAACCCTTGGCCGACATCGTCAGTCCGTCCTTCAGTGCCTCGCGCGCGAAACTGCCGGCGGGTCGCGAGGACTCGGTCATGCGTCCGAGGATGCGGTCGAATTGCTCGAATCCGGCGAATGCATCGTCCGGCGACAGCGTGGGATGTGCTTCCGATTGGCCCTTGATCTGGAAGATCTCACTGATGGGTTCGTTGCGGCCGCGCAAATCCGCGTACGGCGCATCGATGGGATCGCCGCTCCAGTCGGTCGCGGCGTACATGAGCCCGTTGCTCGTGTTGCCGTTGTGGGGAATCGCGATGACGTCGCTCAGACCGGCCGCACGCTGCG
>JBFKCZ010000354.1:0-3891 GCA_041620035.1 Pseudomonadales bacterium | reverse complement strand
CCCAGTTACCGTGAGGAAGCGGCCGCAGATGCGTGGCGCCGCTGCCTGGACTTTCTCCATTCGCATACGACAGTCTGAAGGAGCTATCGATGGCACAAATGAATCGCCAATGGGTGTTGGCCAAACGGCCGCACGGCATGGTCACCAAGGCGAATTTCGAGCGAAAGGAAACCCCGATTCCCGAGCCCAAGCAGGGCGAGGTGCTGGTGCGCAACCGCTACCTCTCGTTCGATCCCACGCAACGCGGCTGGATGGAAGACCGACCCAGCTACATGCCGCCGGTGAAGATCGGCGAGCCGATGCGCGCGGGTTCCGTCGGTGAAGTGGTGAAGTCGAACCACCCCGAGTACAACCAGGGTGATCTCGTGCAGTGCACCGGGGGCTGGCAGGACTACTGCATCGTGAACCCCGCCACCAATCTGTTCGGCGCGGGCAAGTTGCCGCCGGGCACCGATCCGACGTTCGCGCTGTCGATACTCGGCGTGACGGGCCTGACCGCTTACTGGGGCCTCCTCGACCTCGGCAAACCCAAGAAGGGCGAGACGGTATTGGTCTCGGGCGCCGCCGGCGCCACGGGTTCGGTGGCTGGCCAGATCGCGCGCATCAAGGGTTGCCGCGTGGTCGGCATCGCGGGCGGTCCGGAAAAGTGCCGCTGGCTGAAGGAAGACGCGCGCTTCGACGAGGTGATCGACTACAAGCATGAAGACGTCGATGCGCGCATCGGCGAGACGTGTCCCAAAGGTGTGGACGTGTTCTTCGACAACGTCGGTGGCGACATCCTCGAAGCCGCGCTCAATCACCTCGCCATGCGCGCACGTGTCGTCCTCTGTGGAGGCATCTCTTCGTACAACGCCACCGAACCGGTGCCGGGTCCGGTCAATCTGATGAATCTCGTGGTCATGCGTGCCCGCATGGAAGGCTTCATCGTCATCGACTACATGGATCGCACTCACATTGCCGTGCCGGAACTGCTCGGCTGGGTGCAGAGCGGTGAACTCGTGAATCAGGTGGACGTGCAGGAAGGGTTCGACAACATTCCCGACACGTTGAATCGGTTGTTCACGGGTAAGAACCTGGGCAAGCAGCTCTTGAAACTCTGAAGTGATGGCGACCGGGCTCGTCTGGCACGAGCGCTACATGTGGCACCACACCGGGGCATTCGCCGGTGAGGTGCCCTACGGCTATCCGGTCGAACCCTACCAGCACTCCGAGAACCCCGACACCAAGCGCCGCTTGAAGAACCTGTTGGACGCAAGCGGGCTGACGCAGTCGTTGACCCTGATCGAACCGCGTGCCGCGACACGCGAGGAGTTGTTGCGCTTTCACACGTCCGACCACATCGATCACATCATGGCGGCGAGCAAGCAGATGCTCGTCGACGCCGGCTCGTACTCGCCCATGGGTCGCGGCAGCTTCGAGATAGCGCTGCTCTCGACGGGCGGTGTGATCGAAGCGGTGGATGCCGTGCTCGGCGGTCGTGTGCGCAATGCCTATGCGCTGGTGCGCCCCCCGGGTCATCACGCGATGCCTCATCTCGCGATGGGCTTCTGTCTGTTCGGCAACGCCGCCATCGCCGGACTCCACGCGCTCGAGGTGCGCGGGCTCGAACGCATCGCGTTCGTCGACTGGGACGTGCACCACGGCAACGGCACACAGGCGGCGTTCTACGAGGATCCGCGCGCGCTCACCATCTCGATTCATCAGGACCGGAACTTTCCGCAGAACTCCGGATTCATCGAAGAAGTCGGCGAGGGCAGGGGACGCGGCTACAACATCAACGTGCCGCTGCCGCCGGGATCCGGGGTGGGTGCGTACGAAGCGACCTACGACCGCGTCGTAGTTCCGGCGCTGGAGGCATTCCGACCGGAACTCATCATCGTGCCGTCGGGGTTCGATGCTGGCGCCTACGATCCGCTCGGCCGCATGATGATGACGAGCGGCGGCTATCGGTCGCTCACGCGCAAGCTGATGCGGGCGGCGGATGCGTTGTGCGATGGACGCATCGTGATGTGTCACGAAGGTGGCTACAACGCGCCGACCGTGCCGTTCTTCGGTGTGGCGGTCATGGAGGAACTGAGCGGAATCGCGACCGGCATCGTGGATCCATTCGATCGTATTCACGCCACCATGGGGCAACAGGAGCTGCAGCCGCATCAGGCTGCCGTGATCGACCGGGCCGAAGCACTACTGGACATTGCACTGAGGAGAAGACGTCAATGACCGATCAACTGATCCGCGACAGATTTGCTCTGCAGGACGTGATGCTCAACTACACGAGCGGTGTCGACGAGCGCAACTTCGAACGCTATCGCGCCTGCTTCGCCGATGATGCGGAGATTCTCGACTTCACGCCGAAGCCCATCGTGGGCGGCGATGCGTGGTTGAAGTTCGTGAAAGAGGCCCTCGAATCCTATTCGGCGACCCAGCATCTGATCGGCCTGCAGCGGGCAACGGTGAACGGCGATACGGCGCATGCGCGCACCGACGTTCAGGCGCAGCACTTCATGAAGGAACCCAAGGGCGCGACGCTCACCCTGTACGCGACCTATGAAACCGACTTCGCCCGAATTGCGGGGCAGTGGAAGATCAAGCGCCACCGACTGGTGCCGAGAGGCACGGTGCGCACCTGAGGTCGGTGTTGCCGATGCACATCGATCTCCTGAGCCCGAAGACCTTCGAGAGGGGTCACCCGGTGGAGCAGTACCGCTGGCTGCGCGACAACGCACCGGCGTACTGGCATGAAGAATCGAATGGACCCGGGTTCTGGGCCATCACACGCTACGAGGATGTTGCCGCGATCGGTCGCGATCCGCAGACGTTCTCATCGGAGCCCACCATCTCGATTGCCGACCCCGGTCCGGGCGAGGAGCTCAGAATCGGCGATCACAAGATGATGCTGATGATGGATCCGCCGGCGCACACGCAGTTCCGCAAGATCATCAGCCGTGAATTCACCAGGGGGCCCGCGGCGGACCTCAAGCCGCGCATCGAAGAACTGTCGCGTGCGATCGTCGATGCGGTGATCGAGCGCGGCGAGTGCGATTTCGTCGCGGACATCGCCGGCGAGCTCCCCTCCTATGTGATCGCGGAACTGATGGGTATTCCCCTCGACGACGGACGCGCGCTGTATCAGCTGACGGAAACGATTCACTCCGCCGCCGAGACACTGCCGCCCGGTGCGCAGGCACGGGCCATCGGCGAGATGTTCGCCTACGCTCAGGGCGTCTACCGCACCAAACTCGATGATCCGGGCGACGATCTCGCGAGTCAGATCGTGCACGCGGAAGTGGATGGACGGCGTCTCGACGAGATCGATTTTCAGCTGTTCTTCATGCTGCTGATCGATGCCGGCGGCGACACCACGCGTAACCTGGTGGCCGGCGGACTGCATGCACTCATGCAGCATCCCGGCGTGCTCGCAGAGGTACGCGCGAACCCCGCGTTGATCGCGAGCACGCGCGACGAACTGCTGCGCCTGGTGAGCCCGGTGATCTACATGCGTCGCACCGTGCTCAAAGACACCGAGATCTCAGGGCAGAAGATCAGGGCCGGCGACAAAGTGGTTCGATACTTCGGCGCTGCCAATCTCGACGACCGCCAATTCACTGCGCCGCTGGCGCTCGATGTTCACCGCGCACCGAACAGCCACATCGCCTTCGGCACTGGAGCGCACGTCTGCCTCGGCCAGCACATCGCGCGGGTGGAAATCGACTGCATGCTCACCGAAGTGCTGGCGCGGCTGCACGACATCGAACTCGCGGCGGCGCCGGAGTGGCTCGCCTCGAACTTCATCTCCGGCATCCGCCGCATGCCGATTCGGTTCAGGCCTGGCGTACGCATCGGCTGACGCGTGCAAGCGGGCTAGTCGTGGGAGCGATTTGTCGAGGGTGT
>JBFKCZ010000353.1:0-3894 GCA_041620035.1 Pseudomonadales bacterium | reverse complement strand
CGCCGCCCCACAGCATCGCCCCCGTGGCATGCATGCTGCGCACCGAGGCCTCGATGATTTCCGCATGGCATGCGCCGCACGACTCGCGCACCACGCGAAAGTCCGAAGGATTGATGAAGCGGACGAACTCCGGACTCTCCTTGTTGAGGAGCGTGTAGGTGCGCTCCGGGTTTGCGCTGTGCGGGAAGTGCCATGCATCGGGGTAAGTCGGCAGCACGTGAGCACGGTCGCGCGCCGCTGCATCGTTCGCGCTCGCTGCAACGACGCTGGCATCGCCGCCGTGGCAATCCGTACAGCCGAGCCGCACGCCAGGGCTCGTGTGCATGGAGGCCGCATCGGTGGCCTCGTGGCACGAAACACATCCCGCGCTCTTGGCATCGACCTCGGCGGCTGTCTGCCGCGCCGGGGCGGGTGGCGCGGTGACGTAGTTGCGTTCCACTGCGCGCAGCGCTTCGGCGGCGCCTGCAGGAAGACTCGCAGCCACGAGCCATACAGCGGTAAGCGGCACAAGGACCGTCTGAAAGCGTGTGGAGTTGCGCATCAGGAGTTCCTCAAAATGCCAGTAACAGGTTGAACAGGAAGTACCCGGCATCTTCGTCCGGGAACAATGCGTCATAGCCATCGCCTGCGATGAGGGTGGCGTAGGACGCGCGGATCACCACGTTCTGGCTCATGAATGGTCGATAGGTCAGCGACAACGACACGTCGTGACCGATCTCTTCGTCGATGTCGCCCTGATTGCGCGCGACTTCGAGCACGGTACTGTCAGCAAAGCGCAGATAGTTCCAGTTGAGCGACGCGCGCAGCTCGGGCAGCACGTCGGCATCGAACCCCGCACCGATGAGTATCAAACCGGGATTGGTGAAGTTCGACTGACCCTCTTCTTTGGAGGATCGCATGCTCGGCAGCACGCCGTTGCGTCCCGACAGCGTGACGCGGCCGCCGCCGATGAGCGGCACGGCCTGGCGGATCCAGTAACTCGTGTCGGCGCCGGCGAACTGCGGGTTTTCGAAGATCGCGTCGAAGCCGTTGGATTCGTCGTCGAAGGGATCATCGTCGCCGCTCGCATACAGGAACGAAAAACGTGGCCTGAACCAGTCGAAGTCCATGGACACTTCCGCCGCGGCGAACCAGGCGAGTACGTCGGAGTCGACATCGCGGAACACGGTGGTGCGTTCTTCACCGATTGCAAGATAGGTGGACGCGCTCAGGTTGACGCGCCCGAAGTGGCCATCGCCCGAGTAGCCGATGTAGCCGACGTCGTATTCGCGGAGACGCTCGCCACCTAGCGATGCCGGGCGTTGAATGAAGCCGTTGGTGTCGTAGTGGAACTCATCGTCGCGATTGCGGTTGTAAGCCAGCGTCACCTGCGAGGTGAAGCCCAGGATGCCCAGATCCTGCCAATACAGGTTCGCGATCACGACATCGTCTTCGCGCAGCGACTCTTCCACATCGTTGAGGCCGCTGTTGGTGTCTTTCTCCAGGCGCCGGAACCACGCAAGGTTGTACTGGAAGATGTTGTTGTCGCGCGTACCGAACAGGCGGATGCCGAGCTGATTGTCCTGGAACAGGAAACCGCGGAAGTCGGAAGAGAACGGCTGAATGCCGATGCGCAGGCTGTCGAAGTCGTAGCGGTCGGAAACGTTGCGCAGGTGCTTGTCAATGAACAACCCCTGAATACCCAGGTGTTTGTCGGTGCGGTCGTCGCCTTCGCTCGGGTTCACGTTCACCCCGAGGATCTCGTCGAGTTCCACGTGGTTGACCTGTACCGCCGGAATGAAGCGGAACTCCCAGTCCGGCGGCCGGAACGTGGTGTCGCCCTTGTAGTACACGAACTCGGTGGCAACGTTCTGCACCAGCACCGTCTGATCGGCGCCGCCGAATACATCGATCTGCCCGGGGCTGCCCGTAGAGATACCACCCACCGGTGTCGGCACTTCGCGGACTTCGACGATGGTGTCGGCCAGCACGCTCACGTTGAAGAACCACTCGCCATGCACGGGCTTGTCGGCCTTGAGGATGTTGCGGTTGTATGGGTCGTACCAGCGGTCCTTGTAGCCGAGCGTATCCACGATGCGCCAGCGATCGGGCAGCGGCACCGACTCGACATAGTCGGCCATAGTGGGCCGCGTGATGGGCGACGGCTCGTTGCGCTGCCGCTGCGTCTGATACTGCGGGCGGCGCGGGGCGACGGTCTCCACCGTGCCATCGGGTCGCGTGCGGGTCGCCGGTGCCGGCGCCTCGCCCTCCTTGGGGCATTCGATCTCGACGAACCCGGGTCGCCGTCGCTTGACGATGCGCCCCGTGTCGTCCTGATAACAGGTCTCCGCAAACGCGGGTGCCGGCAGCAGCGCGAAAACCACGGCCGTCAGCGTCGGAATCGTGAGCCATTTCATTCCACGCACCTCCCTCACTTTCCGTCGCAGACGTTGTCTGCGTTCGAATTGAAATAGGGCGCCTGCGGACACTGCACATAGCGCAATCGCACACCTTGCGGTGTGAGCGTGTCGGCCCGCCGGTTCACCGGCGCATTGCCGATCGTGCCGCCAGCCTCGTGCAGACCGAGGAACGAGATCATGTCGTCCTGATCCACACCGTCGCCGGACACGCCGATACCGCCCACCAGCACCGCGCCGCGGTAGATCGGAACGCTGCCGGGAAAGATCTGCATGCCATTGGCCAGCACCCGGCTCGGATTCGCGGCCGGGGGATTGGTGTCGGTGATCGCTGCTGCGGTGACGCCCGGGCATGTCTGCCCAACGTCGGAGGCGAGCGTGCCGCGGCTCGCCGTGGCGACCACGTGCTTGAGAATCGCGTTGATCACGAGATCGAGCTGCAGGCCCGTCGAGAACGGACTCCATTCACCCGCGGGTTTGCTGAACGGACCGGGCGGCCTGCCCTCCAGGCCATCGGGATAAGTCGGTCGCGACAGATTGCCGCCCGCGCGGTCGGAGAAGGCGATGCGACCGTCTTCGAGGGCGTTCGGATCGCCGATGAACGTCTTCGCCGCCGCCGCATAGTCGCCGAGCACCACCGAACGTGCCGCGGCGAGGTAGAACGCATCCGGTGCGGCACGCAGAAATGCACCTGCCGGCGCCGACGAGTAGTAGGCCGCCGTGCGGGCCTTCTGCAACGACACGTCGATGCCGAAGATCGGCGCATCGCGGCCACGCACGATGCCGAGAATCTCGCCGCTCGTGTCCACCACCGAAATCGTCACGCGCGCGGGCGTACCCAGCGGTCTGCGGATCTGAGCGCGCGCACGGTTGGCAACCGCCAGCGCCGAGCGCAGCAGATTGCGCACTTCCGTTGCCGTGAGCACTGCGCCACCCACCGTCGCCGCATCGGTGCCCGCACGCGGCGGAAAGCGCGGTGCATTGGCAGCATCCACCAGCACGAAGGCATCGAGATTGGGGTAGTCGATTCCCGCATCTGCGCGGATACCCGAGGCGGGTTGTCCGAACGCGGTGCCCGCCCGGATCACGCCGTCGGTGTAGCCGAATACATCGACCAGCGCGCCATCCGCCGGCGCGAGGGTGGCAAACGCCGGTGCATTAGTCGGGTCGCGCCGCAGATGGGAGAACTCGACGTCGGAGAAGCGGATTGTCTTCCCGTCCACCGTGATCTGATCGCCGCGCCGATCGCGCGGTGCCGCGAAACCGAACGTGGCCGCGTACGCGATCATCTCGTCGGCATCGCGGTCGCTGTTCAGGATGTTGGCATCGACGCCGTACAGCCCGTCGGAAATCACGCCGACGCCACCAACCGGCACGCCGCCCTTATAAAGGGGAAAGCCACCCGAGTCGGCGGCGAGGCCGAGCGGCGAACGCTTCGGCCCGAAATCGGGGCCCACGCCGTTGAAACGGGTCGACAGATCCGAACAGGCGAGCTGCT
>JBFKCZ010000352.1:0-3913 GCA_041620035.1 Pseudomonadales bacterium | reverse complement strand
CGCCGACCTGCTGAAGACGGCCAAACACGGGTCGGGAGAGACCGTTTACCTCATCGACTTTCATTTCGTTCCGAGCTGATAGGGGAGCGACCCGCGGTGGGTGTCGCAACGGTCATCGGAGTCGATGTGGGAGCGCCCTTGGGCGCGAAGCGATCCAGGGAATCAATGAGTCATTCGCGGGCAAGCCCGCTCCCACAAGCTTCGGTCGGATTTGACGACACCCTCCGCGCGTCGCTCCCCTATCAGCTCGGAACGAAATGAAAGTCGATGAGGTAAACGGTCTCTCCCGACCCGTGTTTGGCGGTCTTCAGCAGGTCGGCAACACCGGCAAACCCGGACTCCCGCGCGAGCTTCGGGGTGATGTCATCGAAGTCGATGACGCGGAGCTTGTCGATGACGACGTGGCCGCCTTCGATCGCGTAGCGCGAACCCACCCTGACGTGTGGGCGTTTCCAGATCCGGATGCTGGTGGTGACTTCACCGTTCCTGATGGGCTCGCGCAAACGCTTGGTGAACTGCACTTCAACCGGACTCGGATCGCAGTTCAGGTCTTCGCCACCAGACTCGCCAGCTCGTCGGCATGTTCCTCTTCGGTCGCGAGAATATCCTCGAGTATACGGCGCGTGGTGGGATCGTCGTCGCCCACGTGGCGAATCATTCCCCGGTAGCTGTCGATTGCGATCCGTTCGGCAATCAGATCCTCGCGGATCATGTCGGGCAACGTCTTCCCGGCAACATAGTCAGCATGACTGCGATCAATGAGCCCGCTTGGCGAGAAATCGGGCTCACCGCCGAGTTGAACGATCCGTGCGGCGAGCTGATCCGCATGACTCAATTCCTCGTCTGCGTGCTCGAGGAATTCTTCCGCTACCTGTTTTGCCGCCATGCCGGTCGCCATGAAGTAGTGACGCTTGTAGCGCAATGCGCAGACGAGTTCGGTGGCGAGGGCGCCGTTCAACATGGCGATGATGGCGTCCCGGTCACCCGGGTAGCCTGCGGTGACGGCGCCGTTCTCGATGTCGTCCCGCGCCTGCCGCCGAATACCTTCGATATTCGGCTCGAACGTTTGCTTGGTCATGCGATAAACCTCCTCTTCATGTGTGAGTGTGGCGAAGGCGATGCGACTACCGGAATCGCTGCATCGCGCCCTCCACCGACCTGGAAAGCGATCGCCAGGCCTGCTCTGCACCGGCCTTCAGGTCTTCCCAGGCCGCATCACCGGCGGCATTGAGCTCGCTCAGTTTCGCCCGAGCGTCCTGCTTCGATTGCTTGATCTTCTCGATCTCCTGCTTGGCTGCGCGCTTTGCGTCACCGGTTGCCGCATTGGCGCGCGCTTCGAGCTGCACCACCTTGGCGTCGAGTTGATCGAGGTTCTCCTTGGCTTTTTCGATGTAGTCCTTGCGTGTCATTGAGACATCTCCTCTGTAGTGATTGGTTGGGCTCAAGCGGTCGCGCGATGCCGATTACGCGGCGCATGTCGCATTCGCGCCCGAGCCAGTGTCAGCGGCTCCTTAGCCGCGTGGATTTCGTCGATGCGATCGACGTTGATCGATTTGACCGAAGCGCCTTCGCCTTCGGCGATGAGCAGCGCTCGAATGTCCTGCTCCCAGGCATCGAGAATGCGTATGCGCAGCTCCATGCTGAGATCGTTCGCCGCCGCGACTGCCTGCGGCGAATCGAACGTGCCGGCCGGATCGGTGATGGCGCGCTCGAGATCGACGGCCGGTTGGCCCTGTGTGGGCTTACGATCGCCTACCGAGTGCTCCTGGTCGGTGCTGTCCTTGACGAACAGCACATCGCACGAGGCATCGGCGAGTACTGACTCCGCGGTAACCGATGTCAGCGCACGCTGCCAGCGCGAGAGATTCCGAGCACCCATGACAATGAGGTCGGCCTCGACTGCGCTTGCGACATCGGGCAGCACTTCGGACGGTTGGCCTTCAGCCAGCCGCACGGTGTGCGGGTCGATGTGGAAGAACTCCGCGAAGGCGTGGATTGCTCGTCCGTGTTGGCGGGCGACTTCGGTGCGCGTCTCGGTGACGGTCGGCAGGCTGCCTGCCGGATGGTTCATGTCGCCGAGGTCGGGCGTGTAGGCCGCATACGCCGTCAGCGCTTGCGGCACCTGATAGGTGTGCACGGGCACGTTCGTTGCCTCCAAGCCATCGGTGATGAGGTTGGCCATGCGGAACACGTCGTAGTCCGTCGCGCTGATGATGTCGTCTTTTTCGGAGACGCTACCAATGGCTGTGACGACACGCTCGATCTCTGCGCCGTCGTCGTCGACGAACCAGACATGACTCGGCGACTGACGGATGAGGTCCCAGTCGGTATTCGTCGTGAGACCCAGAAGGAAACTCTGCCCAGCGGACCGCTTCATGACGACATCGGGCCCGGTTTCCGCGATCTTGCGGAGAATCGCTTCCGCAGGCGGATGGTCGGCGCGTGCATCGTGATGCACCGTGACACCGTGTGACTGCAACCTCAAGGCGAGTTCCGCCAATCGGGTTGCGTCTTCGTCGACAAGCGACTTGCGCCGACGCGCGACATCTTTGTCCGACCCGAACAGCTTCTGATCGAGCGCAGCGTCGTCGCGCACATGAAACAGCTCGAGATCGCAACCCGTCTTCTGCCCGAGTGTGAGTGCCCGGCTGATCGTGGGCGTCGCTTCCGGTGTGTCGTTCGTCAGCACATCGGTGTCGATCACGACGAGCACACGGTCCAGTTTGGGTTCGAATTTCATTGGCACATCCCGTTCTTTCAGCAGTTGCCATGATCGGTGCAACGTTCGTACCAGGTGCTGGAGGCCCAGTGCAGTGCGGGTCTTGGCGCCGATATGCGCGAAATGACTGAAAAATCTGCGCGCGGATTGAAAATGCTGCACGACACGACGTGCGCAGGAACTGTGTTTGCCTGCCGTGATCCGGCGTATGCAAACGGAACGGTTCTTGCCTGCACGGAAGCATGGAACAGATGTCGAAACTCATCGACAGTACCGTGGTGGATGCCGACGGAAACGCAATCGGTGTCATCGACGAAATCATCCTGCAGTGTGCGACCGGGCGAGTTACCCGCGTGATCGTCCGGCGCCACGATCACTCACGTTCGAGCTATCCATGGACCGACTTCGAGATCTCGGATGCGCACTTCGTGCTCAAAGCGCTTGGAGATAACAGACGATGAACGACTCCACCCCGTCAGATGATCACGTCCACGCGCCACTCGAGCGCGCGGCGAAGGTGCTCACGGAGCCGTTTCGCGATTTCGTTGCGGCGCAGAGTGCGTCTGGCTGGGTGCTGCTTGGTGCTATGGTGCTCGCAATCGCGCTCGCGAATTCGCCGTGGGCCGATCGCTACTTCGACCTTCTCCATCTCGAGGTCGGTGTCACCGTCGGCGACGCCGAGTTGCGCATGTCCTTCGCGCACTGGGTCAACGATGGCCTGATGGCGGTCTTCTTCTTCCTGCTCGGGCTCGAACTCAAGCGCGAGCTCTTGGTGGGCCAGCTCAACGACTTGCGTAATGCGTCGTCGGTACTCTGCGCGGCCGTGGGTGGCATGGCGGTTCCCGCGCTCCTGTTTCTCGTCATTGCCGACGACCCCACCATTCGCGATGCGTGGGCCATTCCAATGGCTACCGATACGGCATTCGCCTTGATGCTGCTGGTGTTGCTCGGCAAACACGTACCGGCGGCGGCGCGTGCGTTCCTGGTGGGCCTCGCGATCGTCGATGACCTCGGTGCAATCCTGGTGATCGCGCTCGGCTACACGCCGGCTTTCGAAGCTGCTCGCTTACTGCCTGCGGCCATGGGTTTAGTGGCCCTCGCCGGCCTCAACGCGGTAGGCGTCCGTAATGGGTTGGTGTATGCGATCGCCGGGAGTGCGTTGTGGATCGCGTTCATGGACGCCGGTCTGCACGG
>JBFKCZ010000351.1:0-3937 GCA_041620035.1 Pseudomonadales bacterium | reverse complement strand
TGGGCCTTCTGCGCTTCGAGCAAGAGCGCCTGGAGGTAGCCGTCACCCGCGAGGAGGGTCGGGTCGCCCCAGGTTTCGCAGATCTCCGCGATGATGGAGTCTGGAATCGGCCCCGATCGGGTCGCCAGCGCAGCGCGCACGGCGCGATCCAACCGGAACTGTCTGACGTACGCCGCCGCGCGCGAGCGGATCCCCGCCAGCGACGGGTGCTCACGAAGGTCTTCGAAGAACTGCATGAAGCTTCGATTCCCCTGTGGGTGTCCTGTGTCTCTCACCGGCCAGTGTAGCCACCGTGATGAGAGACCCCACTGCGCAGTGCGCACGCCCATCGTGAACTTCGTCACAGTCTGCGCCTGGTTATGAGAATCGTTTGCACGCGGCATGGCCGCGTCGGTCGGAGACTATCCCCGGAGCTACGTGCAGGCATCGCGCCGATCGATATGACGCCAAGCTCCGGGGATAGTGTCCGAAGCGAGTGCAGACGATTCTGCGATAGGCCCTGGTCAGTTCATCTCGAAGCCACCGGCGACACTCAGACTGATGCCGGTGATGTTCGGCGCAGTCGCAAGGAACACCGCCGCTGCCCCCATGTCGTCGGCGGTTTGCGGGCGCCCGAGCGGGATCGTGGCGCGCATCGCTTCTTCGAACTGTGCATTCTTCTCTATCGCGTCGGTGGTGTTGCTGGGCAGCAGATGTTCGAGCCACATCGCCGTGCCGACCATGCCGGGGCAGATCGCGTTGACCCGGATGCCGTCGGGCGCGAGCTCGGCGGCGAGCGATTGCGTGATGCCGATGGCCGCGAATTTCGAACCGCAGTACGCCGCCATGTTGCGATAGCCCTGCTTGCCCGCGATCGATGCGGTATTGATGATCGCGCCATGCTTCGATCGGCGCAGTGCCGGCAGAGATGCCTGCACCATCAGGAAGATCCCTTTGGTATTGACCGCGAAGATGCGATCCCAATCGCGCTCGCTGAATTCACCGATGGGACCGGACGCAACGATGCCGGCGTTGTTGATCAGCACATCGAGTCCGCCGAAGCGATCCACGGTCGCGGCAACTGCGGCGGCGCAGCTCTGCCGATCGGTGACGTCGAGTTCCGTGGCATGCGCTTCGCCCAGCGCCGATTGCTCGGCGGCAGCACGCTCGAGCGCGCTCCTGTCGGCCAGGTCGTACGACCAGTCGCCGGCCCGGGCACCCAGGTCGCCGATCATCACCTTCGCACCCGCGCGCAGGAACGCTTCTGCAATGCCGCGGCCGATGCCGCGCGCGCCACCCGTGACCAACACGACACGATCTTTCATCGGCTCGAGCCTCCCGCCGCTTGCGCCCCTGCAGCCGCGCGAAACTCGAGCCCTTCGAAGGCTCCCGATCTGCGCCACTGGTCGATGTGTTTGAAGAACGCCATCGCGCCGCCGGGATGGCCGACGTTCAAGCGCACCGCCGGCCCCGGATCCTGACCTTCGTTGTTGTAGTAGCCCGGGGTGCATTCCTGCGAACCGATCATGCGCCCCACGCCGGTCAGCAGGAGTTCGATCCACGCGGCTTCGGCGGCCTTACCGACCTCCACTTCCGCGGCACCGGTGTCGAGCGCATGTCGTATCACCATGGCGATGGTTCTGCCCGACTCGGTGAGGTTGTGCGGCACGTTGGAGATCAGGTTCGCGCCCTGGGTGGGCTGCACGATGAATGCATTGGGAAACCCGTGCACGTGAATGCCGTGCAGCGTACGCATGCCTTCGGACCAGTACTGCGACAACTTCATACCGCCGCGACCGACCATGTCGTAGCCGGCGCGGCGCGCGTACGGCGTGCCGACCTCGAAGCCCGAGGCATAGATGATGCAATCCACCGGGTATTCCTTGCCTGCAACGACGACGCCACGTTCCGTAATGCGCTCGACACCCTTGCCATCGGTGTCGACGAGATGCGTTCCCGGAATGTTGAACGACTGCAGATACTCGTCGTGGAAGCACGGGCGCTTGCAGAGCTGGCCGTACCAGGCCTTGAGGTTTTGTGCCGTCTGCGGGTCTTTGACGATGGCGTCGACCCGCGCGCGAATCTCCTCCATCTTCTGCATGTCGGCCTCCTCATAGGCTGCCAGCATGTTCGCCGGTGTCATCTGATCGGGCGCGAGCGTCGAGATGCGCTCGCGGATCCGGCGTGACAGATCTGTCCAACCATCCATCACGAGATCTTCCGCAGCCTGCCCGCCGGTTTGATTGGCGGTGAAGTTCTCCAGCCAGCGCTGCTGCCAGCCTTCGGTGGCAATGGAGTCGAACCAGCGCGGATCGATGGGTTTGTTGGCGCGTACGTCGACAGACGATGGCGTGCGCTGGAACACGTACAGCGCCTTGCAGGCCTGGGCGAGGTGCGGCACGCACTGCACCGCCGTCGCACCCGTGCCGATGATCGCCACGCGCTTGTCGGTGAGACCCACCATGGGTTCGCCATGGGGATCCCCACCCGTGTAGCCATAGTCCCAACGGCTGGTGTGAAAGGAATGTCCCTTGAACTTCTCGATGCCGAGAATACCGGGCAGCTTCGGTACGTGCAGCGGACCCGTACCCATGGCGACGAACTGCGCGGTGAAGTCGTCGCCACGGTTGGTTCGGATACGCCATCGCGAGTGTGACTCCTCCCACGTCAGCGCCTCCACCTGGGTATGCAGGAGCGCGTTGTCGTACAGACCGTACTGACGACCGATACGCTGGCAGTGCTCGAGGATCTCCGGCGCGTGGGTGTACTTCTCGGTGGGCATGTGGCCGGTTTCTTCGAGGAGCGGCATGTAGACCATGGCGGCGGTGTCGCACTGAGCGCCGGGATAGCGATTCCAGTACCACGTACCGCCGAAGTCGCCGCCTTTTTCGATGATGCGCACGTCATTGATGCCCGCTTCCACGAGACGAGCACCGGTGACGAGACCCGCAAAACCACCACCGATGAATGCAACCGTCACATGGTCGGTCTTCGGTGCGCGTTCGACCCGCGGCGTGTAGGGGTCATCGAGGTAGTGCGCGAGCTGTCCGGAGAGTTCGAGGTACTGGGCGTTGCCATCGGGGCGCAGACGCTTGTCGCGCTCCGCACGGTATCTGGCCCGCAGGGCGGCTTTGTCGATGCTGACTCCGGCGGGTTTGTTCCCAGCCATGATTCGAACCTCGTTGCAGCGGAGCCGGTCAGGATCGCACCAAGCACGGACGAAGATCCAGTTAGGGGATGTCCTTCACGTGCGCATAACCAAGCGCGTTGACGCACTTGGAAGTGCGCTCCTACACTCCAACGGTTGTCGAATCGGCGGGCCGCGGGGAAAGAGAGCGGTCACGTCAGCCGACAACGACATGGGCCCGCGTCCGCGGACCTGTGTCAACGACCGAGGGCGGCCGATTCGTCGGCCTTGGGATCGATTCAGGGGAGACATCAAGCATGAAGAGCGTATGCCTTACGAGGCTGGCGCACGGTTTGGCCGTGGCCGGGTGCCTCGCGTTGTATCCGGCTTCATCCGCGCTCGCGGCGGAGGAAGCAGTCGAAGAAATCATCGTCACGGGTTCCTACATTCGCGGGACACCCGAAGACGCCGCACTACCGGTGGATGTGATCACCGCCGAAGACCTCGAACAGCAGGGCCGGCCCGACATCGTGGAGATGATTCAGCGCATTCCCTCGATGAGCGGCGGCACCTACGGTCAATCCAACCGCTTCCTGGGCACCGCCGCCCAGGGCACCGTCACGGTGAACCTGCGCGGTCTGGGCGCCACCCGCACCCTGGTTCTGCTGAACGGCCAGCGGCTGTCCAAGCACACGTTCCCCGGCGGCAACGAACAGGTCGATGTGTCGCAGATTCCGTTCGCGGCCATCGGTCGCGTGGAGGTATTGAAGGATGGCGCGGCGGTCACCTACGGATCCGACGCGGTGGCCGGCGTGGTCAACTTCATTACCC
>JBFKCZ010000350.1:0-3937 GCA_041620035.1 Pseudomonadales bacterium | reverse complement strand
GTGTCGGCCGCCGGTTCTCATCCAGTTTTCGGGAGCAAACTCCAGGAAGGCAACATCGCTCAGGTCTGCGCCATCCAGTGCATCGAACAGGCCCCGGCGCAGCCCGAGGCCCGCCCCCGATACAGGGTAGTCCACAACGGATTACCCGACGTCAGGTCGACTCAGGCCGCGCCCCCGCACTTGCCTTCGCCACACTTGCCTTCACCGCCCTTGTCTTCACCGCAGCTGCCTTCACCGCCTTTGTCTTCACCGCAGCTGCCTTCACCGCCTTTGTCGTCGCCGCCCTTGTCTTCACCGCACTTGCCTTCGCCACACTTGCCTTCAGCGTGACTGGAGGCCAGCAGGCCATAACCCGCATCGAGTGCGGTGGCGGCGAATGGATTTGAATCCGCATGGGCAATCGATGCTGTCGCCAGCGTGGCGATGAATGCCGTACCGACCGCGGCAGCGATGGGCTTCAAGGTTCGTTTTTGCATGGTCTTTCTCCTCCGACGCGGTTGGCCCGCGGTCTCTGATCACTGACGGTTATGGAAAAACGTAGCCCGGGTCACCGGGCATGGCCAGTATGACACGCTGCACCGGGGTTGGTTCAACCCCACTCGATCAGCGCAATCCGATCTCCACTTCGAGTTTGCCGAGCTGCTCCTCCAGGCGTTTCGGCGACACTTTGTCGCGCGTTCCGATCCGCTGTGCGAACAAGGCCACTCTGAGCTCTTCGATCGCGTATCGCAGTCGAGTGGTTTCCTCTTCAACCGCCCCCGCGGCCTTCAATCGATCCACCCGCTCGGCAAATGCCCTGACGATGGCAGTGCACTCGGCATCCCGCGCAACCTTGCCCTGCAAACCATCCAGGCGTGCGAGCATCGCCTGCAGATAGCGAGGCAGTTCCGTGAGTGCATCGGCCGGCGTCACCGATAGAAAGTCCGCGGGAATGAGCGACGCCAGCTGCTCGCGCATATCCGTCATGGCCGCGGCGTACGCCGGCGAGGTCTCGGAGTCCATTCGCCGCACCAGATCGAAGCGGCCGGCGAGCGTGCGTGCGGCCGCATCGATCACCCGCTTGAAGACCACCATCCACTCGCCGTGGCGCTGCTCCAGTCGCTGCCGGAACGCCGATGGCGTTCGTGGCAGCTCACCGTCACCGAAGAAGCACTGCCACGTCGCCGCATGCATGATCTCGTCGCAGAGTTGGTCGGCGTTGCCCAGCGCGGCGTAATGCAATCCGAGCGCGCGGTGCTCCTTCACCATCCGCCGCATGTATCGGGTGGATTGCCGATCCGCAAGTTGCACGAGCCGTGTGTATCCCCTGGCATTGCTACGGCGCTGTTCGACCGCACTCGACGCCATCACCAGATCGACCCGGTCGCCGCGGTCTGCCAACGCGGGAAAGACCACCATTCTCGCACCACCCTCCTCGATGATGCGCCGCTCGGGTACGCCGTCTTCCGGAAATCGCTCGAGGCCTTCGATTTCGTACGTGCTCTTTGCGGCAGCGGCGTCGATCTGTTTTGCGATCCGACCGCCGAGTCGTTCGCGCAACTCCGCCAGATCACGCCCCTGATCGAGCAGGCGCCCGCCGTCGTCGCGCACCTGAACATTCATCTGCAAGTGGTCCGGCAATCGCTCGGCGTGCCAGGCGGAGGCAGACGGCTCGACCTCGTACAACTGCTGCATCAATCGCCCCAGCGCGAGATCCAGCCGCCCGACCCCGAACGTGCGTTCGTCGAGCAGGCGCGGCGTCATTCCCTCCACCTTTTCCGGTATCGGCGCCAGTTGTCGACGCATCGCCTTCGGCAGCGATCGAAGCATCTGCTCGCACTTCGCCGCGAGCAGTCCTGGCACGAGCCACTCGAGCCGCTCCGCGCGAATGTCATGAAGCAGTCCAATGGGAACCTGGATGGAAACGCCATCATCGACTGCCCCGGGCGCGAAGCTGTACTTCAACCGGTAGCGCACGCCTTCGATATCGATGTGGGAAGGAAACGCGCGCTCCAGATCGCCGATCTGCGACTGCGCCAGCACGTCGTCCCTGGCCATGAACAACACCTTCGGGTCTGCGGCCTCCGCATGCGTGCGAAACGCGTTCAGCGATCGGGTATCGGTAACGTCGGCGGGCAGCCGCGAATCGTAGAAGGCAACGAGTGCATCGTCCTGCACGATGAGGTCACGCCGGCGGGTCTTCGCCTCGAGGTCTCTGATCTCGCGAATGAGCGCCACGTTGTGCGCGACGCACGCCGGCGGGCGAGTCAGAGCTCCAGGCACGAGGCCGTCGCGGATGAAGATCTCCCGCGACAGCGCACGGTCGATGCGCTTGTAGCTCACGCGACGACGCTCGACCACTGCCAGTCCGTACAACGTAGCGCGTTCGTACGCTACGACCTCGCCGCGCCTGGCTTCCCAATGCGGCTCGCTGTAGGTCTTCTTCAAAAGATGCGCACCCGCATCCTCGATCCAGCGCGGTTCTACGCCGGCCACGCAACGCGCATACACCCGCGCCGTTTCCGCGATCTCGGCGGCAACCACCCATCGAGGCTGCGACTTGAAGAGTCCCGAGCCGGGAAAGATGTGGAACGTGAGGTTGCGTGCGCCGCTGTACTCGGCTTTCTCGCTCTTCAGCCCGATGAGGCTCAACGACCCGGAGAGCACGCTGCGATGCACTGCTTCGTAGGCTCCGGGTTCGCTGTTGACGCGCCAGCGCAGTTCCTTGCAAACGAGCACGAGCTGGCGATGCAGGTCGCGCCACTCACGCAAACGATTCGGGGCGAGAAACCGGCTGCGACACGCGCGCCGCAACGCACTCGCACTGGACGACTGACGCGCTTCCTCGAACCAGTTCCACAACCGAATCAACGACAGGAAGTCGGATCGATCGTCGCGGAACTCCCGATGCGCGGCGTCTGCGGCGGCCTGGTGTTCCAGCGGCCGCTCGCGCGGATCGACGACAGCGATTCCGCTGACGATCACCAGTAACTCGCGCAACGCACCCAGGCGCACCGATGCCACCAGCATCCGCGCCAGCCTGGGATCCACGGGCAAACGCGCCATCTCGCGCCCCACGTCCGTCAGCGCGTCGTTGTGAATCGCGCCCAGCTCACCGAGCAGCGTAAGCGCGTCCTTCAGAGCTCGGGGATCGGGCGGATCGATGAACGGGAACGTAGCCACGTCCCCGAGGGAGAACGCCCGCATCTGCAGCACGACGGATGCCAGATTGGTGCGAAGGATCTCGGGGTCGGTGTACTCCGCCTGGGCGAGGTGATCGGCCTCGGTGTACAGCCGGATGCAGAGTCCTGGTGCAATGCGTCCACATCGGCCCTTGCGCTGATCCGCGCTTGCCCGCGAGACACGCTCCACGGGCAGACGCTGCAGTTTCGATCGGTAGCTGTAGCGGCTGAGCCGAACGTAGCCCGTATCGACCACGTAGCCGATGTTCGGAACCGTCAGCGACGTTTCAGCGACGTTGGTGGTGAGTACGATGCGCGGGCGCGCGGAGCTCGCAAAGATGCGCTGCTGCTCCGCCGCCGGCAGTCGGGCGTAGAGCGGGAGGATCTCCCATCGGGTGCCTCTGGAGCCCCGCAGCACGCGTGAGCACTCCAGAATCTCGCGCTCGCCCGGCAAAAACACCAGTACGTCGCTGGCTCGCGATCGCGGTCGCGCCTCGATCAGATCGATGGCCTCTTCGATCGCCGCGATCGTGTCGTCCGCGTCGACCGGATCACGGTAGACGACCTCCACCGGAAAGCCTCGACCGCTCACGGTGACGATGGGGGCGTCGCCGAAGTGCTTCGAGAACTGCGCAACGTCGATCGTTGCGCTGGTGATGATGACTCTGAGGTCGCTTCGCCGGTGCAGCAGTTCCCGAAGGTAGCCCAGGAGGAAGTCGATGTTCAGACTGCGCTCGTGGGCTTCGTCCACGATGACGACATCGTAGGCCTCGAGG
>JBFKCZ010000349.1:0-3941 GCA_041620035.1 Pseudomonadales bacterium | reverse complement strand
TCTGCGTCACCGCTGTCGGTGCGCACACCCAGCTTGATCCGGGTCCAGTACTTCTTGTCCGACGTCAGCAGGTACTGGGAAAACTTGGTTGCCTCCCCGAAACACAGCGGCAACACACCGGTGGCGAGCGGATCCAAGCTTCCCGTGTGCCCGACCTTGCGGGCTTTGAACATCCACTTCGCTCTCTGCACGGCATCGTTCGAACTCATGCCCGCGGGCTTGTCGACTACGAGTACACCATCTACGTCGCGTCCCTTTTTCGTTCGGTGTCGCCCCATCAATCCACCTGCTTGGGTTGCCGCACCTGATCGGCAGCAACGGCTTTTTCGATGAGCGCGTCCAGTTCGGAACCACGCTCCCACACTTCGTCGTAATGGAACTGGAGGCTGGGCGTGATGCGCATCGTGCTTTCCCGAGCGAGTCGAGTGCGCAGAAAGCCCGCGGCCTTGTTCAGCACCGCCACCAGCTCGCTGCGAAGCTCGGGCGTATTCGCGGTGAGAGACGACACGTAGACATTGGCGCTCGTGAGATCCTTGCTGACACGCACGTCATTGATGCTGACCATGCCCACACGCGGATCGCGCATGTCGAGACGAATGAACTCCACCAGCCGTTCACGGATGTGATCGGCAACTCTCAACTCGCGTCCGTAGGGTCTCATCAGAGCGCGCGCGCGACCTCTTTGGTATCGAACACTTCGATCTTGTCACCGACCTTCACGTCGTAGTTGCGTACTCCGATGCCGCATTCGAGGCCATTTCTGACTTCTTGAACGTCATCTTTGAAGCGCCGCAGTGAGTCGAGATCGCCTTCGAAGATGACGACATCGTCGCGAAGCACCCGGATCTTCTTGTTCCGGTAGATGGTGCCTTCTACCACCATACACCCGGCAACCTGGCCAAAGCGCGGGGAACGGAACGTATCGCGAACTTCCGCGACACCGAGAATGGTTTCACGCACCTCTGGAGCGAGCATGCCGGACAGTACGCCTCGCACGTCGTCCAGCAACTCGTAGATGATGCTGTAGTAGCGCAGATCGAGGCCTTCGCGCTCGATGACCTTCTTCGCGGCGCCATCGGCGCGCACGTTGAAGCCGATGATGACCGCCTTCGAAGTCACGGCGAGCATCGCGTCCGACTCGGAGATTCCGCCGACACCGGAGCCGACGATCACGGCTTTCACCTCGTCGCTGCCGATCTCGCTGATGGCATGCGTGATGGCTTCGAGCGAACCGCGCACGTCGGTTTTGATGACGAGGCGCAGTACGCGCTTCTCGCCTTCCTGCATCGTCGCGAACATGTTGTCGATCTTGGCGGCCTGCTGAGCTGCCATGCGGTTCTCGGTGCTTCGTGTCCGGCGGTGATCCGCGAGATCACGCGCGGTGCGCTCGTCGGCGACGACGGCGAAGCTGTCGCCCGCCTCCGGCGTGCCCGACAGACCGAGGATTTCGACGGGAATCGAGGGACCCGCTTCCTTCACCGACTCGCCGCGATCGTTGATCATGGCTCGCACACGCCCGACGAATTCGCCGGCGATCACCACATCGCCCTGGCGCAGGGTGCCGTTCTGCACCAGGACCGTGGCGACCGAACCGCGTCCGCGGTCGAGTCGCGATTCGACCACGACACCTTGGCCGGGTGCATCGGTAACGGCGGCGAGCTCGAGCAGTTCCGCCTGGAGGAGAATGGCATCGAGCAGGTCGTCGACACCCTCACCCGTGATCGCCGAGACGTTCACGAACTGCGTGTCACCGCCCCAGTCGTCCGGAACGACGCCCTTCGCAACGAGTTCATTCCTGACGCGGTCGGGATCGGCACTCTCTTTGTCGATTTTGTTCACCGCCACGATGATCGGCGTTTCAGCGGCACGGCCGTGCTGAATGGCTTCTTCCGTCTGCGGCATGACGCCGTCGTCCGCCGCGACCACCAGCACGACGATATCCGTCGCCTGCGCTCCACGGGCGCGCATCGCGGTGAATGCGGCGTGACCCGGAGTATCCAGGAAGGTGATGTTTCCCTTGGGCACTTCGACGCTGTAAGCGCCGATGTGCTGCGTGATGCCACCCGCCTCACCGCTGGCGACTTTCGTCTTCCTGATGAAGTCGAGCAGCGACGTCTTGCCATGGTCGACGTGACCCATCACGGTCACGACGGGCGAACGGGGCTGCACGTCGCCTTCGATCTGCAACGATTCGGTGTGCGCGTGCTCGATTGCATCTACGCTCACGTTCCTGGCCTTATGGCCCATCTCTTCGACGACGAGCGTCGCCGTGTCCTGGTCGAAGGACTGATTGATGGTTGCCATGACCCCCATGCCCATCAACGTCTTGATGACTTCGCCGGCCTTCACCGACATGGCCTTGGCCAGTTCACCGACGGTAATGAACTCTGGGATCAAAACCTCCCGCTGAATGAACTCCGCGGGCCGTTCGAATCCGCCACCCTTCTGCTCGACGGGTTTACGCTTGGGCCGACGCGCCTCGGCCTTCAGCGAGAGTTCCCGGCGGCGGGTGCGGCCATCGTCGAATTCGTCCTTCTCGCGAGGCTTTTCCCGACTGCGTTCCTTGGCGGCGCGTTTACCGCCACCTCGGGCCTCGGTCTTTTGCGCAGTCGCCTGAGCGCGCTCCGCTTCAGCGGCCTGCTGCGCTGCCTTGTCGAGCTCCTGGGTCGTGACTTCCTTCGCTTTGGCGGCCTGTTCCAGTTCCTTCTGTTTTTCGGCCTCCGCCCTGCGACGCTCGTCTTCGGCTTTGCGCTCCGCTTCCTTGCGCCGCGTTTCTTCCTCCGCACCCTTGCGCGAAAGTTCTTCGTTGCGAATCCGCTCCGCCTCGAGCTCCGACTGGCTCTTTGCCGGCGCATCGGCTTCGCCGGTCGTCGGCTTCGCCGGTTCGAGACCCGCCTCACCACGTTTCACATACGTGCGTTTCTTGCGCACTTCGACGGCGACCGTTCGGCCCTTGCCCTGGCCACTGGCCTTCAGCGTGCCCACGGATTTTCGTGTCAGCGTGATCTTGCGGGGGGCAGCGGCGGACTCACCGTGGCTGCGCTTCAGGAACGCGAGCAACTCCTGCTTCTGCTCTTCCGACACAGACTCGCCGTCCTTCCTGTGCGGCAAACCCGCATCCTGCATCTGCTTCAACAGGCGATCGACCGGTGCGCCGACCGTTTCAGCGAGCTCTTTTACAGTGACGTCAGCCATGCCTTACTCCCGTGACTCTCACGCCGCGCACCTACTGTGCGCTTTCTTCCGTGGCTTCGAACCAATGCGCCCGGGCGGCCATGATCAGTGCCGCTGCCCGTTCTTCGTCCATCGGCTCGACATCGAGCAGGTCCGGTACGGCCTGCTCGGCGAGATCCTCGCGCGTGATGATTTGATGACTCGCGAGGCGGAATGCCAGGCGGCGATCCATGCCTTCCAGATCCAGTAGATCCTGGGCCGGCTCGACGTCACCCAGCTTCTCTTCGTCGGCGATGGCCTTGGTGAGCAGCGCATCCTTCGCGCGGTTGCGCAATTCGTGCGCCAGCTCTTCATCGAAGCCGTCGATTGCCAGCATCTCTTCCAGAGGCACGTACGCGACCTCTTCGAGCGACGTGAAGCCTTCCTCGACGAGTACTGCGGCCATGTCCTCGTCGATCTGCAACGACTTCATGAACGACGCGACGAACCCGCTGGCTTCTTCTTCCTGTTTATTGGCCGCTTCTTCCTGGGTCATGATGTTGAGCGTCCAACCCGTCAATTCGCTTGCGAGTCGAACGTTCTGACCACCGCGACCAATCGCCTGTGCCAGGTTGTCTTCGGCGACCGCGATATCCATCGCGTGATCGTCCTCGTCGACAACGATTGAGGCGACTTCCGCCGGCGCCATCGCGTTGATCACCAATTGAGCAGGATTGTCGTCCCACGGCACGATATCGATCCGCTCACCAGCCAGCTCACCGGATACC
>JBFKCZ010000348.1:0-3975 GCA_041620035.1 Pseudomonadales bacterium | reverse complement strand
CCCGCCGGGCCCTGTACGTGTTCGACCCTTCGGCCGAATTCGACGAGGAGTGCTGCGTTGAACGCAATATGCGCAAACGAGAAGTGCAGGAACGCCGGTGTCACGAGGCGCCAGAGCTCACCGCCGAGCAGCGCTTCCTGCAGGCTGCCCACCACGAGCGATCCGTTCTCGATGCCGACCGGGACAATGGTCAGCCATGGTAAGAGGCCCCCGGCCTCGCCACGGTCCAAGGGCCAGGTGACGGGATAGCAGAGGACTGCGATCGCCAGTACACCCAGCAATGCGGGGTATCGCAACAACGTCCATTGCGCGGCACTCGGTGCCTCGCGCGGCACCGCGGTGAGCACGAGCTCACCGCTCCGCCATGCCGCGTACAGCGCCCGCACTTCTTCCGCATCCGCCGGTGACTCGACCTCGAGAATCTGCTCGCCACGTTCTTCGAAGATGCGATGCGCAATGCGCCGCTGCCACAGGTATCCCGACAGCGGCGCGATGTTCTCGCCAACCGCGAGCGTCAACGCGCGGATGGGCGGGTCTCGCCGCGTCATGGAGAATCCAAGGTGGTGTAAACTCGGCACTCACCCTAATTCTGGAACCGACGCGGATGCAAGCCGTCGATCAAGAGGTCATCGCCCAGGTGCGCGACTGGCTTTCGGCCGATACGCCGTGCTGGCTCGCAACCGTGGTGGCCACCTACGGATCGTCGCCCCGGCCCGTAGGATCGCTCTTCACCTGCAACCGCGCGGGACATTCGGTTGGCTCGCTTTCCGGCGGTTGCGTGGAAGACGACCTGATGCAGAAGCTGGCCGATGGGAGTGTCGCCGCACAACGCCCCGAGTACTTTCGCTACGGCATCACGGAAGAGGAAACCGAACGGCTCGGCTTGCCCTGCGGCGGGTATCTCGACATCGTCGTCGAGCCCCTCCGGCCCACGCAGCACGCAGCCGAGTTCACACGCATAGCAGCCCACCTGGACGCGCGCCTCGGCCTCACCCGCACCCTCGATCTCGATTCGGCGGCGTCGAGCATCGAAGAAGAGGTCCGGCAATCGGCGGACACCGTATTCGAGTCGGACCCTCGGCGCCTGATTCAGCGTCTCGGGCCGCGATTTCAGTTGTTCATCATCGGCGCCGGCATGGTCTCGCGCTATCTGGCCGATATGGCCCAGGCACTGGACTACGCCGTCATCCTCTGCGATCCACGCGACCATCTGATCAACGAGTTCGCCGTGTCGGGTGTCGAAACGATCTGCGACATGCCCGACGATGCCGTGAAGGCGCGCGCCGACGCCGGCACCGCGATCGTCGCGCTCACCCACGACCCGCGCATCGACGACATGGGCCTGATGGAAGCCTTGAAGACCGACGCGTTCTACGTCGGGGCAATGGGATCGACCCGAACCTCGGCCTCCCGGCGCACCCGCCTGCTGGCGCTCGACGTCACCGCCGCCGAGCTCGACCGGTTGCATGCCCCGATTGGTCTGCCCATCGGCAGCAAGACACCACCCGAAATCGCGATCGCGATCCTTGCCGAGATCACTGCGGTACGGAAGGGATGCGAACGCGCTGCACGTGCGCGCCTCGAGCAGATCAACGCGGCTGCCTGAGCCATGGCCGCCGGCGCGCTGATCCTCGCAGCGGGGTTCTCGACACGATTCGGCAGCGACAAACGTCTGCATCTGCTCCCCGACGGCCGGCCGATGATCAGCGCAACCGTCCGCACCTACCAGAACGTCTTCACACACGTCGCCGTCGTCGTTCGCGACTCCGACAGCGATCTCGCGAGGCGCTTGGCCGACACGTCTTCGCACCGCCTGCCGATCGTCGTGCCAACTGCGCGTGCCGCACAGGGCATGGCGGCAAGCCTCGCCGATGGCATCCGCGCGATCGCCGACTGGGACTATGCGTTCATCGCGCTCGCTGACATGCCGAACATTCGCACCGAGACACTTCGGCAGCTCGATGCGGAGATGCGTTCGGCACGACGCGACGCGAGGACTGCGATCGTGCAGCCGACATTCGAGGGCAAGACCGGACATCCTGTCGGCTTCTCACGTGAGCTGTTTGCCGATCTCATCGCCCTGCGCGGCGATCGCGGCGCACGCAGCGTCATCGAAGCCAACCGTCACGTGCTGACGGAGGTTGTCGTCGACGATCGCGGCGTGCTCGAAGACTTCGATCAGCCCCCCGGCTGATCGACGGCGGTACCACCGAGTCGCGACGCCCAGTCGAGTTTGCTGCGACAGGCATCGTAAAAGCTGTGATCGGTCGGGTATATCAGCCGCAGATGGTGGGGATACTTGCAGATGCTGACCACATCGCCAGCACGCACAGAAACGTCGACCTGAGAGTCGCAGCTGAACTGCGGATTGGGCGACGAAGTGCTGCCGATCACCACCTCGATCGTGCTGGAACCGCCGACCACCAGCGGTCGCGACGTGAGCGTATGGGGAAACATCGGCACCAGAACGATCGCATCGAGATGCGGATGCATGATCGGCCCGCCCGCCGACAGCGCGTACGCGGTCGATCCAGTGGGCGATGCCACGATGAGTCCGTCAGAGCGCTGACTGTAGACGAACTCGTCGTCGATGCGGACGTCGAACTCCATCATGCGCGACATCGTGCCGGCGTGAACGACAACATCGTTGAGCGCGGTCGATGCGCCAACGTCCTCGCCGTCACGCCGAGCCGTTGCGTGGAGAAGAAAGCGATCGTCGACCACGTAGTCACCGTCGAGCACGGCGTTGAGTTTGGCCTCGAACTGCTCGGGCGAGACGTCAGCAAGAAAGCCGAGCCCACCACGATTGATGCCAATCACCGGCACCTGAGAAGCGGCCAGATCGCGCGCCACACCCAGCAGGCTGCCATCACCGCCCACGACCACCACGAGATCACAGCTCTTTCCGAGTTCGCTGCGCGGAACGCGCTCGCGGCCCTCATCGAGTTTCGGTGCCGTGCTCTCGTCGAGCACGAGCGGAATGCCACGGCGATCGAGAAATGCGACGAGGCTACCGACAGTCTCGACGATTCCCGGATTGACACGGCGGGCGACGATTCCGACCCGGCTGAACGAAGTCATTGATCGATCCAAACGCGCGACGCCGCAGTATAGCGTGATAGCCCGCGGGCTCGGCCGGTTACCGAATTGCACCCGATCCGCGCACAAATGCACGCGCAGCACGCTTGAATTCGTGAGCACAGGCGTTCAGTCTCACGCCGAAATGCGGAGAGGATCATGACAAGCGCATTGGACTCGCGACTATCCGAGGTGTTGACGACCGCCAACACCAAGCTGCGCCGCGCCCCGGGCACGAGCCTGTGGGAAGCCATGCGTCACGAGGCGGAAGTGAAAGCGACCCAGGAGCCGATCCTGGGCAGCTACTTCCACGCCACGATTCTCAATCACAAGAGCTTTCGCTCGGCGCTCACATTCAGGCTCGCCAGCAAGATCGACACCCCGATGCTGCCGACCATGATGATTCGCGACGTCATCGAAGAAGCAGTCGCCGACGATGCGCGCATCCTCACGGCAGCCGAGATCGACATCCTCGCCACCTACAATCGCGACCCGGCGTGCGAAGACGTTTCCACACCGTTCCTGTTCTTCAAGGGGTTTCATGCGCTGCAGGCGCATCGCATCGCCCATTGGCTGTGGCACAAGGACCGCCGCGCGCTGGCACGGTTCTTCCAGAATCAGATCAGCTCGACCCTCGGTGTGGACATCCATCCGGCCGCCCGCATCGGATCCGGCATCATGCTCGACCACGCCACCGGCATCGTCGTCGGCGAAACGGCCGTGATCGACGATGACGTATCCATCCTGCACTCGGTCACGCTCGGTGGATCGGGCAAGGACAGCGGCGATCGGCATCCCAAGATCCGCCGCGGCGTGCTGCTGGCGGCGGGCTGCAAGGTGATCGGCAACATCGAGGTGGGCGCCGGCGCCAAGGTGGGTGCCGGCAGCGTGGTGCTG
>JBFKCZ010000347.1:0-3981 GCA_041620035.1 Pseudomonadales bacterium | reverse complement strand
GGTCGCCGGCCGCCTTCGCCACCCGAACATCGTTCAGGTCCACGACGCCGGAACGCACGATGGACGCTACTTCCTGGTGATGGAATATCTCCGTGGCGGAGACCTGAATCGACGCCTGCAGCGCGGCATGCACATGCAGGCCGTCATCACGGTGGTGAAGGACGTGGCCAGAGGGCTCGATTACGCCCATCAGAAGGGCTACGTGCATCGCGACATCAAGCCGGAGAACATACTCTTCCGTGAAGACGGATCTGCCGTGGTTTCGGACTTCGGCATCGCCCGCGTGATGAGTTCGGGGGCGTCCATCACCCGCCACGGCACGGTGGTAGGCACGCCGCAATACATGAGCCCCGAGCAGGCGGCGGGCCGTGAACTCGACGGCCGCAGCGATCTGTACGGCCTGGGCGTGGTGTTCTTCCGCATGCTGACCGGCGAGGTGCCGTACAAGGCCGACTCGGCCGTCGCAGTCGGCATCCGTCATCTGCAGGACCCGATTCCCAAACTGCCGACGCACCTCGCGTCGTTTCAGCCGATCATCAATCGATTTCTGGCGAAGAAGCCCGAAGCGCGATTCCAGCGCGGCGAGGAAGTGCTGGCGGCCCTCGACGACATTCGCGCCGAAGGCGAGGTGCCCAACACGGTCATCAAGGCCGACCTCGTGAGCACTGCGGAGATTCGGGCTGTCACCGACGTGGTTCCCGCTCCGGCCAGGGACATGCGCTCGCTGCGGGTGGAAGCCGATCCGAGCCGCCGGCCGCGTCGCCGTTCGCGGGCCGGACCCTGGACGGCGCTGCTCCTTCTGGTCGTCGTTGCGACCGCCGGGCTCCTCTACCCGGATCGCCAGCAGCTCCTCGCCGACCTCAAACTCGCGGTGGGAATCGTGGGCAATCCCGAACTCGAACAGGCCTGGCGGGAGGCGCAGTCGTTGCGCGGCGATCCGAATCAGAGCCTGGCGAGCATCGTAGCCGGCTACCGCCGAGTGCTGTCTCTCGACGCGAATCATGCCGGCGCCAACGAGGCGATCGCGGGGCTTGCGAGCACGTGGAAGACGAATGTCACCACAGCGCTCGGGGTCGACGATCTGGGTCTCGCGGAGGCGCGACTCACCGAAGCGTTGGCCGTGTTCCCTCTCGATGAGGAGCTGACCCTGCTGTTCGATCGAGTGAGTGATCGCAAGCGCGCCGTGTCGATCGTGTCCAGCACTCAGGCGCTCTTGCGAAGTCGCGGTGCAGAGGACGTCGCCACGATCACGGCTGCCATACAGTCCTATCAGGAAGCCCTGCGGCTGCATCCGACCAACAGCATTGCACGCGCTGAACTGAACCGGCTGGCGACGTACTTTCTTGGCCTTGCCAATCGTGGCGCCGACGCGGGCGAGATCGCGACCGCCATGGGTTACATCGAACGCGCGACCACGGCGGACCCGAAAGTAGCGGGGCTCGCCGAGCTGCGTGACAAGATCCAACGCGCCGCCACGGTCGAGCGCGAGATCGACGGTCTGCTGCAGCAGGCAAGCGCCTATCGCGCCAGCGGCAACCTGTTGAATCCGCCCGGGGCCAATGCAGCTGAGATCTATCACCGGATCCTGGCAACCGACCCGGCCAACGCGATCGCAAACCAGGGATTGTCCGAGGTGGTCGCGCAGTTGCTGACGCGCGCCACCGAATACCTGAACAGCGGTCGCGTCGAAGACGTGCGCGCCATGAACGCACGCGCACTGGAGATCGGTTTGAGCGATGCTTCGCTGCGCAATCTCCAGGCCAAGCTGACCGCGGAAGAGCAGCGCCTCGCAACGGTAACGCGGCTGCTCGGCGAGGCCGAACGGTTGCTGGCCGATGGATTCATCACCGAACCGGCAGACCAGAACGCCGTGGCCCGCCTGCTCGAGGCGCTGCGCATGGATCCGGCCAACGGCACCGCGCGGCAACTGCTCAATACCGCCGCGGGACGGCTCGCGGAAGTCGCCCGAGAGGCCTACGATGCCGGCATGAGACAGGAGGCGCGGCATTACCTCGAACTCGCGCTGACGGTGACGCCGGACGTGCAGGAATGGCGCACGCTGCGAGACAGCTGGGCGACAGACGGTGCCGCGGGGACGAGTAGCGCCGCCAGCGCGCCTGCTGCGAGTCCTGCGGCGGGGGCAGTGACCCCGGCCAGCGGACAGACGGCCGGGCGAAACGATCGAGGCAGCTGATTTGGACCTCACGCCACACGCACTGATTTCCTTCGTCGACGTCGTCGACAGCGTGGGTTTGTACCGCCGCCTCGGCGATGCAAAGGCCCATGAACTCATCAACGCCGCCCTCGGCGAATGCGAACCGATTGCGCGGCGCGCGAAGGGACACATCATCAAGCGCAATGGTGATGGGCTCCTGCTTCGATTCGACGATCCACTGCTGGGTGTGCAGGCGTTGGCCGGCATGTTTCGCCATGTGACTCTGCAACTTCGCGCTGGCGCGCATCTGGGCGCGATCCTGGTGCGCGACGACGACGTCTTTGGTGACACCGTGAACCGCGCGGCGCGGGTAACTTCACTCGCTCGGGAGCGAGAGATCCTCCTCACCGAGCGTCTCGTGGATCAGTTCATCGGAACGGTTCGTCTGCGCTGCCGGAACGTCGAGCGCAGGCGACTGAAGGGCGAAGGCGAACACCAGTCACTGTACCGCTACGATTGGGAAGGGCACGACGTCACGCACGTCAACACCGCGATCTCCATCACGGCGATGAAAGTACGCGGTCAGCTGCGTCTGCAGACCGCGCACGGTGACGTCGTGGTGGACAAGGACGGGAGCTATAGAATCGGTCGCGATCCGACCTGCGACCTCATCATCGACGATCCGCGCGTATCGAGATTCCATGCCACCCTCGAGTGGCACCGCGGACGTTTCGTGCTCAAAGACCACAGTACCAACGGCAGCTTCGTGCACGCGAACGAACAGAGTCGCGCGGTGTTCATTCGCCGTGAGGAACTGCCGCTCACCGGCGGTGGGCGGCTCGTCTTCGCCGCCGATGATGTCGCACCGGCCATCACCTTTCGCTACGAATGACCGACCTCCGATACGGTCTGCTCCTGCCCGACGACCCGGAGCCGGTCTGGCTCTCTGGTTCGGCGACTGTCGGGCGGCATCTCGACAACGACATCGTGTTGGCGGGGGAAGATGTTCGCGACTTCCACCTGCGCTTCGAAACGACCGCCCGGGGCCCGCGGCTTGTCGTACTCGAGGGCGCGACGGTGCATGTCGACGATGCGCCGGTCGATGGCGCGTATGGCTTGTGTCCCGACGACGACGTCGTGATCGGGCGGAACTCCGTGAAGATCGTCTTGGAAGGCAACGGCGGATCCTGCCGATGGGCGTTGCACGAACCCGGAGTGGCCCAGGGCATTCCGGTCGGCAGGCGTCTCCTGATCGGCCGTTCCGACGAGTGCTCCGTCCGCATCACCGAAGGCCATGTATCGCGACGCCACGCGCTGCTCAAAGCCAACGGCCGATGGGTCTGGGTCAAAGACCTCGGATCGTCGAACGGCACTTACGTCAACGGGGAGCGACTGAACGGCGGCTGCCGGCTCTTCCATGGCGATGAAGTGGCGTTCGATCAGATCCGCTACCAGCTCATCGGGGATGCCCCGGATCTGACGCCCATCCGGCCATTGGGCGATGCCCCGGACCAGCTGCCAGGCGAAGTACCCAGCGAATCCGCCGAACCCGCTCCCGCAAGCGCGACCGTCGAAATCGGCGCCGTGTCGATGGACGAAGCGGTGTCCGGCGAGGTTCCCTCGGTTTCGGGTGCAACACTCTGGGGTCGTAGCCGGCCCGTCGACGGACGTCTGTTTCCACTGGCATTCGGGCGCCAGACGATCGGCCGCGGCGCCGAATCCGACATCGTCATCGCCGAACCCAGCGTCTCGCTGCGGCACGCGGAGATCGACCTGAAGCCGGACGGCACCTACCTCGTCAATCTGATATCGACGAACGGCACCTG
>JBFKCZ010000346.1:0-3994 GCA_041620035.1 Pseudomonadales bacterium | reverse complement strand
GTCGGTGATCGGCGGCAGCTCGGTGTCGATATCGAAAGTACCCGTACCACCGCCCGACACCACGTCGATCCGATGGCCCTCGTCCCGCAGCCGCGAAACCGTTTCTAGTGCCCGGTGCCAGTGTGCATGACTCTGCTCGCGGCGCGCGGCGTGACCGTCGATGTGCATGACATGGCCACAATAGTGCTGCACGCCAACCAGATCGAGAACGGGACTGGCGCCGATGCGCGCCGCCAAAGCGATTGCGTCGGCCGGTTCGCGCACGCCGGTGCGGCCCATGCGCGGGTCGAGATCGATCAGCACTTCGAGTCGCAGATCAGTACCCGCTCCCGCCGCCTCGAGACACGCAACCCCCTTTGCGCTGTCCACGACGAGTTGCAGTCCAGGCCCAGTGCCCGCCATCTCGAAAACGCAGCGCGCGCGCGCAATGTCCGTGATCGGTGAAGTGATCAGCACCGGAGCGACGCCAGCATTGCGCAGCACCAGCGCTTCAGAAACTTTTGCCGCGCACACGCCGATCGCACCGCGCTCGAGCTGCCGACGCGCAATGATCGGGCACTTGTGGGTCTTTGCATGCGGCCGCGCCGATTTGCCGTGACGCGCGAGGTGACTGGCCATTCGGTCGAGGTTGCGCTCGAATGCGTCGTAGTCGAGGAGCAGTGCGGGCGTCGGCACTTCGCCGATGGGAATGGGCGCTTCGAGATCGATGGGTTCGAACGCGCGCGCCATGGCAAGCTGCGCACGCAGTTCGGTGGTCATCAGGCGCCGCGCGCGATCGGCACCACCCGCGACGACGCTTCACCACCAAAGAAGCGCCGGTAGCAGTAGTTGGTGGCCTCGACGAAGCCTTCGACAGTACCGCAGTCGAAACGCTTGCCCTTGAATTTGTACGCGATCACGCACCCTTCTCGCGCCTGCTTGAGCAGCGCATCCGTGATCTGAATCTCGCCGTTCTTGCCCGGCTCGGTGCGATCGAGAATGTCGAAGATGTCCGGCGTCAGGATGTATCGGCCGATGATCGCAAGGTTACTGGGTGCCGTATCGGGGCTGGGCTTCTCCACCATGTCGGTCACCCGAAACAACGTATCCGACAGCGCCTCACCGACGACGATGCCGTAATTCTGGGTCTGGTCGGCAGGTACTTCTTCGATCGCGACGATGCTGCAGCGGAACTGTCGGAACAGTTTGGTCATCTGCGCCAACACACCGGCGCCTTCGCCAAAGCAGAGGTCATCGGCCAGCACGACACCGAACGCCTCGTCTCCGATCAGCGTGCGTCCGGTGAGAATCGCGTGACCGAGGCCCTTCATGGTCACCTGGCGCGTGTAGGAGAACGTGCACTGCTCGATCAGCGAACGGATTCCATCCAGGAGCTTTTCCTTACCGGTGCCCTCGATCTGATGCTCGAGTTCGTAGCTGATGTCGAAGTGGTCTTCGATCGCGCGCTTGCCCCGGCCCGTGACGAAGGCAACCTCGGTGAGGCCGGCTTCGACGGCCTCTTCCACGCCGTATTGCACCAGCGGCTTGTCGACCACCGGCAGAATCTCCTTCGGCATCGCCTTGGTCGCGGGCAGAAAGCGGGTGCCGTACCCGGCCACCGGAAAGAGGCACTTCTTGATCATGGTGACGTTCTTGCTGACATCCAATCGATCCTAGCCAGCCCCTGCGGGGCCAACAAGGCGCGGGATGTAAAGGCCGCGTACCGGCGGGCTTGGACCGGCGCGCTCAGTGCTGGGTGCGTACAGATGCCGATTCACCCGCCTGCAGCATGGCAATCAGATGGCGGCAGATTCTCTGTCCGGCGGCCACCTGCTCCGGCGAATGTGCAGGCAGGCTGGGCATGCGCCGTGCAAGCCGTCGCGCCGCCGCCAGATGCGACTCGCCCTCGGATCGGCGGTTGGGGCCCGGAGACAGCGGCGGCGCGGCCGCCACCTCTACGTGGGTCCGCTCGTCAGCCGCTTCTTCGAACAGTGGCAACGACTCGTTCATGGCTACATTCTACCCGCGTACTGTATAAACATACAATACCAATCAGTTCTCCGGCGGCAGCACCGCGGTGAATGTGAATGCCCCGTCTTCGGCGTCGACGGCCACCGTCGACCCCGGCACGAATTCACCGGCGAGCAGGCGTCCCGCGAGCGGGTTTTCGAGCTGGCGCTGAATGGCACGCTTCAACGGCCGCGCGCCATAGACGGGATCGTAGCCCCGCTCCACCAGGAGCGCCGTCGCGGCATCGCTCATCGACAGGCCAATGTCCTGCTCCTTCAAGCGAGCGCGCAGCGCGCTGAGCTGAATCTCGGTGATACCCAACATGTGTTCGCGGCCCAGGGGGTGGAACACCACGAGATCGTCGATGCGATTGAGAAACTCCGGGCGGAAGTGCTGCGATACCACGCCGAGCACGGTCTCCTTGATCGCTTCCGTGCGTCCCGATTCGGTCAGGGCTTGAATCGCCTGCGAGCCGAGGTTCGACGTCATCACAAGCACGCAGTTCCTGAAGTCTACCGTGCGGCCGTGGCCGTCTGTCAGACGACCGTCGTCGAGCACTTGAAGCAGAATGTTGAACACATCCGGATGCGCCTTCTCGATCTCATCGAGCAGCACCAGCGAGTAAGGCCGGCGACGAATGGCCTCCGTGAGATGGCCACCTTCTTCGTAACCGACATAGCCGGGCGGCGCGCCGATCAGCCGCGCCACGGAATGCTTCTCCATGAACTCCGACATGTCGACCCTGACCATGGCCTCTTCGCTGTCGAACAGCACCACGGCGAGCGCTTTGCACAGTTCGGTCTTGCCGACCCCCGTCGGCCCGAGAAACAGGAACGAACCGTTGGGCCGATTCGGATCGGAAAGGCCCGCCCGCGACCGTCGCACCGCGTTCGAAACCGCCGCGACGGCCTCGTCCTGACCGACGACGCGTTTGTGCAGCGCATCCTCGAGATGCAGCAGCTTTTCGCGCTCGCCTTCGAGCAGTTTCGATACCGGAATGCGGGTCCACTTCGAGACCACCTCCGCGATCTCTTCCTCGGTCACCTTGTTGCGCAGCAGCCGATGCTCCCGGCCTTCCGAGGCAACGGCTTCGGCGAGGTTTCTCTCCAGCTCCGGAATGCGGCCATACTGCAGTTCCGACATGCGCGCGAGGTCGCTCGCGCGGCGCGCGCTCTCGAACTCCAGGCGCGCGGCATCGAGTTCTTCCTTGATGGTCTGGGCGCCCTTCAGCGATGCCTTCTCCGACTTCCAGATCTCCTCGAGGTCGGCATACTGGCGTTCCAGTTCGTCGATCGTGTCGGCCAGGGCCTTCAGCCGCTTCTTGGACGCCTCATCGGTTTCCTTGTTGAGCGCTTCCCGCTCCATCTTGTACTGAATCAGGCGCCGCTCGAGCTTGTCCATCTGCTCGGGCTTCGAGTCCATTTCCATGCGAATCCGACTCGCGGCTTCGTCGACGAGATCGATCGCCTTGTCCGGTAGCTGTCGGTCGGAGATGTAGCGGTGTGAGAGCTTCGCGGCAGCCACGATCGCAGGGTCGGTGATGTCCACCGCGTGGTGCAGCTCGTAGCGCTCCTTGAGACCGCGCAGGATGGCAATCGTGTCCTCGACGCTGGGTTCGGCGACCAACACCTTCTGAAAGCGGCGCTCGAGTGCAGCGTCCTTTTCGATGTACTGACGATACTCATCGAGCGTCGTCGCGCCCACGCAGTGGAGTTCGCCACGCGCGAGCGCCGGTTTCAGCATGTTGCCCGCGTCCATGGAGCCTTCTGCTTTTCCAGCGCCGACCATCGTGTGGAGTTCGTCGATGAACAGAATGACGTTCCCTTCCTGTTTCGACAGCTCGTTCAGCACGGCCTTCAGGCGCTCTTCGAATTCGCCGCGGAACTTCGCGCCGGCGATCAGACTGCCCATGTCGAGCGCGAGGATGCGCTTGCTCTTGAGTCCTTCGGGCACCTCGCCATTCAATATTCGTTGCGCAAGGCCTTCGACAATCGCCGTCTTACCC
>JBFKCZ010000345.1:0-4022 GCA_041620035.1 Pseudomonadales bacterium | reverse complement strand
CGTCACATCCCCTGGCTATTGCCAACGGATTGGAAAGGGGGAGATGTGACCATACGTGTGCTTCTGGTCGACGATCACAGGCTCGTGCGTTTGGGGCTCACTCGCATGATCGGCAAGGCGTCGGGCATCGAAGTGATCGGCGAGTGCGACAGCGGCGAGTCGGCGATTCAGCAAGCCAAGAGCTTGCGTCCCGACGTGGTGCTCATGGACATACGCATGCCGGGCATCGGTGGCCTAGAGGCGACCCGCCGCATCCAGGCTCTGGAGCTGGGGATCAGAGTGCTGATCGTGTCGGCGCTGGACACGGAGCCTTTTCCAGCTCAGGCGATGAAGGTGGGTGCGATGGGCTTCCTGACCAAGGGCGCTTCCGGAGAGGATCTCGAACGAGCCATACGACGCGTCTTCCTCGGTCAAAAATACATGTCGGACACTATCGCCCACCAGCTCGCGATGCGGTCGTTCGAACCCCAATGTCAGTCACCCTTCGAGCAGCTCTCCAACCGCGAAATGCAGATCACGATGATGGTGGTTGCCTGCCATCGCGTGCAGCAGATCTCCAAGGAGCTGCACCTGAGCCCGAAGACCGTGAACAGCTACCGCTACAGGATCTTCGAGAAGCTGCAGATCGGCAGCGACGTGGAGCTTGCGCTGCTTGCGGTCAGGCATGGTGTGGTCGATGTGGCACGCGCGAACCCTTGAACAGGTCCGTCCGAAACAGCCACTTTGATACCATGCGCGCGTGGAAACAGCGCGCACCGAGTTCGATGCGGAAAGCTTCCTCGAGCGACTGACGCCGAGGCCGGGCGTCTATCGGATGCTCGCGGCCGATGGCTCGGTGCTCTACGTCGGCAAGGCTCGAAACCTCCGCAGCCGCGTCACCAGCTACTTCCGTGCCTCGGGTCTGTCGACGAAGACCATGGCTCTGGTGAGTCGCATCGCCAGCATCGAGGTCACGGTCACCACGAGCGAAACCGAGGCGCTGCTGCTCGAGCAGAGCCTGATCAAGGCAGAGCGTCCCCCGTACAACATCGTTCTGCGCGATGACAAGTCGTATCCCTACATCTACCTCACGGATCACAAGGACTTTCCGAGGCACACGTTTCATCGTGGTGCGAAACGCTCGACGGGACGCTACTTCGGACCGTTTCCGAGTGCCAGCGCCGTGCGTGACAGTCTGAACATCCTCCAGAAGCTGTTTCGCATCCGCCAGTGCGAGGACGCGTTCTTCAAGAACCGCTCCCGGCCGTGTCTGCAGCATCAGATCCATCGCTGCTCTGCGCCCTGCGTCGGATTGATCGAGCCGGACGCCTACGCCGAGGACGTTCGTCATGCCGTGATGTTCCTCGATGGACGCAATCAGGCGATTCTCGACGAGTTCAAGGAAGCGATGGAGAAGGCCTCGCAGGCGCTCGACTTCGAGCGCGCCGCAGGCATTCGCGACCAGATAGCCCACCTGCGCAAAGTGCAGGAGCAGCAGTACGTGCACGCAAGCAGCGGTGATGTGGATGCGTTCGCCGTGGCGCAGAAGTCGGGTGTTTCCTGCGTACAGGGCCTGTTCGTGCGCGGTGGACGGTTGCTCGGCCATCGCACCTGGTATCCGCGCAACGAACTCGCCATGGAAGAAGCCGATCTGCTCGATGCATTCCTGTCGCAATTCTACTTCGGTGGTGGCGACAGGGAGATACCCCGCTCGGTGCTGACCAACATCGCGCTGACTGATCCGAGCGTACTGGCCGATGCTTTGACACAGCGCGGTGGACGCAGTGTCGAGGTGAGCCACGCGGTGCGCGGACAGCGCGCCCGCTGGCTCGCTCTGGTCGCCGAGAATGCCAAACTGGGGCTCGACGCGTACCTCGCCGATCGCAAGAACGTCATGGCTCGATTCGTGGAGCTGCAGGACGCGCTGGGTTTGGACGATCTGCCACAGCGCCTCGAGTGTTTCGACATCAGCCACTCGAGTGGCGAAGCGACGGTTGCCTCCTGTGTCGTTTTCGACGGCAACGGTCCTCTGAAGTCGGACTACCGGCGCTTCAACATCAAAGACGTCAAGGCCGGCGATGACTACGGCGCGATGCGGGAAGCACTCAGCCGCCGCTATGCGCGGCTCAAGGCTGGCGATGGTCAACTGCCGGATCTGCTCATCATCGACGGCGGCCAGGGCCAGCTGAACCAGGCGATCGAAGTGCTGAACGAACTGCAGATCGAGGGCGTCGGGCTGCTCGGCATCGCCAAAGGCGCAAGTCGCAAGCCCGGCCTCGAAACCATCATCCTGGCCGGGCGCGGCGCGATAGACCTGCCGGCGCAAGGCGCCGCAATGCACCTGCTGCAACACATCCGCGACGAGGCGCACCGGTTCGCCATCACCGGCCACCGGCAGCGCAGGGGCAGGGCGAGACGGGTATCGGAGCTCGACGAGATCGTGGGGGTCGGGCCCAAGAAGCGCCGCGAGTTGTTGCGACACTTTGGCAGCGTTGCCGGCATTCGAGGCGCGAGCCGCGAAGAGATCGCCAAAGTCCCCGGTATCAGCCGCAAGCTGGCAGATGACATCTACGCGGCGCTACACGCCGACTGACCACTGCCCGTACAATGGCGCGCTGGTCCCGTCCACACGTTCTCTGAATGAATCTGCCTACGATCATCACCTTTGCCCGAATCGCGATGATCCCGGTGTTCGTCGTGGTCTTCCTGCTGCCGGGGCGCTGGACGCAGATTGCGGCGGCTGCGCTGTTCTCTCTTGCGGCGTTGACGGACTGGCTGGATGGGTATCTCGCGCGGCGTCTCGGGCAGACCACGCGTTTTGGCGCCTTCCTCGATCCGATTGCCGACAAGCTCATCGTCGTGAGTGCCGTTGTGCTGCTCACGGCGCATCATGCCAGCGTGTACTTCACACTGCCCGCGCTGGTCATCATCGGCCGCGAGCTGGTGGTTACGGCGCTGCGCGAGTGGATGGCCGAGATGAATCAGCGCGGTGTCGTTGCCGTTACGACGATCGCCAAATTCAAGACGGGCGTGCAGATCGCAGCGCTGATCGTCTTGCTCGCATTTCCTCCGGATTCGAACTTTGGCTGGGTCATACTCGGTTACTGTCTGCTCTACCTGGCCGCCGGGCTGACATTGATCTCGATGGTTTCCTACCTGCGTATGGCCTGGCCCGCGTTGCGCAAGGGCCTCGATCAACGTTGAACGACCCAAGTTCGGTTTGTGCCTCGGAGGCGATCGAGTAGAATCCGCGTCCCCGGCTGGGTGGCAGAGTGGTCATGCCCGCGACTGCAACTCGCGTTACATCGGTTCGATTCCGTTCCCAGCCTCCATCAAAGCCCACACCCCGCCACGCTCGCTGAACGTGGCGCCTCCGGAAGCACCCAGTCGGCGGAGAGACTCATGAGTGCGCGACAGAAGAGTCTATTGGTACTGAACGGCATCGGCCTGCTGATCAGCGCGGCGCTATCGGGTTGGTTGCACTTCTTTCAGCTGCTCGGCGAAATCGACTTGTGGCCGATCATCCACCATGTCGAAGGGCAGGTACCCGGCGAATCTCGGGCCTGGGTCATGGCCCACCTCGAAGGCATCACCAACGGTCTTCTGCTGATGGCCATTGCCGCAGTGTCCGGACACTTGGCATTGACGGCGCGTCAGCTCCAGTGGCTGGTCTACTCCTGTCTCACGTTCGGCTGGTTATTCACCCTGCCTGCCATTGCCAACGCGTGGTTCGGTACCCGAGGGCTTGCCTTCGGTGGCGGCCCATTCGGGGACAGCTTGACGAACAACGTCATCTATCTGTTCGGCTGGCCCGCGATGATCGGCGTGCACATCGCATTCGCGCTGCTGGCCTGGGGTGCATGGAAACACTACCGGCGAGTTCGACGATCCTAGCCATGGCACACGCAATCGAAGTGCGCAAAATTCCATTCGAGTTTGCCGAGGGCGTATCGCCAGTATGGAATCCACGGCACCGCGAATGGAGCCACATGGTCAATGGCGCATCGCTGGCAATGCCCTACCTCGAGCCGTTCCTGAATCGG
>JBFKCZ010000344.1:0-4024 GCA_041620035.1 Pseudomonadales bacterium | reverse complement strand
GACGACGCGGTCGTGAAGGGGTCGGATTTTCATTGCCAGAAGTCTCCCAAGTCTTTGATTCCTTACGTTTTTTGCTTCGAGATCGTTCGACGGCGAGCTTTCCCGTCGATTAGCACTCTCCGCAAGAGAGTGCCAATCATAGTGCCGCGCACCCGTTTGGCAAGAACCGATCCCCGCCGTGGCGCGCATTACCCATCACCGGGTCCGTCCGCGGGTGCCGCCGTTATGTGGGCGCGAACGTGGATTTCAAGGGCGGCGCTCGAACTCGCCCTCGATGATGCGACCGCCCGGGGCGGGTCGAGCCGAAGGAGATGCCACAACGAGGCGTCGCATCAGCCGCTGCGCGAGCCGTGCGCGCACGGGCGGAAGCAGCAGAGCAAGACCGACGCAATCGGTGATGAAGCCCGGCACGATGAGCAGCACGCTCGCCACCGCGGCGAGAAAGCCCGCGATCAGCGACTGCGTTTGAGCGTCGGCGGTCGTCACGCCATCGATGCCGCGGCGCAGCGCAGCGATGCCCTGCCGTCTGAGCACGGCCATGCCGAACATCGCGGTCGCCACCACGAGCGCAACGGTCGGCCACGCGCCAATGTATGCTCCCACCTCGATGAGCACGTACAGCTCCACCAGGGGCGCGAGCAGGAAGAGGGCAGTAAACGGTCGCATCGCGGGGCAGCGTGCGGGCCCGTCCACGCAGGTGTCAACCGACGCGACTCACGCCGAGCAGATCTGGCAGGTCGTCTCCATGATCCCCGCGGGCCATGTGGCAACCTATGGTCAAGTCGCTGAACTCGCCGGATTGCCCAGACGGGCTCGACTGGTTGGACGCGTCATGAGTCAGCTGCCGGCAAAGACGCGCATCCCCTGGCACCGTGTGGTCAACGCCGCGGGCCGTATCTCGCTGCCGGCGGGCTCGCGGGGCCGGCGCGAGCAGATCGCGCGACTGCGAGCGGAAGGGGTCGTGCTCCGCAGCGGGCGTTTAGCCCTCTCGAGATTCCGCTGGCGGCCCTGAGGTGTACGGCGCCCGATATGGGGCGACCCACAGCAACAAGACCATGCCCGGCACTGCGAGCGCGGTGCACAGCAGGAAGAACCGCGTCCAGCCCAACCCCTGTTCCGGCAGGCCGAGCGCGGTGAGCGTCGCCAGTACGCCCGCCTCGAACGCGCCGCTCACCTCGCCGCCACCTTCGACGAGAAAACCCGTGATCGCGTTGCCGAGCGTACGCGGCAAGGCCGCGAGCGCCGTGAACAACGCGATCTGGGTTGCCGCCAGCGCGGGCGTGGTTTCGCGAAGCATGAATGCCACGAAAGCCGCCGTGCCGAGTCCCACCCCGAGATATTCCAGCGCAATCACCATGGCCAGCAGCAATCGATCGTGGCCTACCTCCGCGAGCACCGCGAAGCCGAGGATGGTCACCAACTGCACAGCGCCAAAGAGCCACAACGCGCGATTGATGCCCAGTCGGATCATGAAGATGCCACCCAGAATTCCGCCGATGATCGACGGCCACAGCGCTGCGTTCTTCGCGATCAGGCCGATCTCCGTCAGCGAGAAGCCGAGGTCGATGTAAAAGGGTGTCGACAGTGCCGTGGCCATGCTGTCGCCAAGCTTGTAGAAGAACAGGAACGCGAGCGTGAGGAGTGCGACCGACAAGCCTTTGCGCGTGATGAATTCCTTGAATGGATCGACGATGGCCCGCCGCAACGACGTGGGATGCGCGGGTACTGAGACCTCGGCGATTGCCAACGTCAGCCCTATGCCAACCAGCATGAATGCACCAACGATCGCAAACACCACTTCCCAGCTGAACTGGTCGGCGAGAATCAGCCCGAGCGCACCGGGAACCAAGCCCGCGACTCGATATGTTTGGATGTGAACCGCATTGCCAATGCCCAGTTCGTGATCGGGCAGCAACTCACGCCGGTAAGCGTCCAGGACGATGTCCTGCGTCGCGCTGAAGAACGCAACCAAAGCTGCCAGCCACAGAATCCCCTGAATCTCCGTCGCGGGCTGCCACTGGCCCATGGACATGAGCAGCACGAGCAGCACGACCTGGGTGACGATCAGCCAACCGCGCCGATGACCCAGGAGCGGCAGCGAGTAGCGGTCGAGAAAAGGCGCCCAGACGAACTTCCACACGTAGGGCAGCTGCACGAGCGAGAAGAAGCCGATCTCCTTGAGACCAACCCCTTCCGATCGCAACCACGCCGGAATGAACTGGATGAGGAAGAAGAAGGGCAATCCCGACGCAAAGCCGGTGAAGGCGCAGATCATCACGCGCCGATTGAGAATCGAACCAAGGACCGATCGGTTGGTGTCAGACAACTGGGATTCGATCAGTCGCGGAAGTTGTCGAATTGCAGCGCAATACCGAAATCCTTCGCCTTGAGGGAGGCAATGACCTCCTGCAGATCGTCGCGTTTCTTACCGGTGACGCGCAGTTTGTCGCCCTGGATGGCCGTCTGCACCTTCGCCTTGGAATCCTTTACATGCTTGATGAGATCGCGCGCATGATCCTTGTCGATTCCGCTGCGCAGTCCCAGCCGCTGCCTCTTTTCCTTGCCCGAAGCCTCCACCTTGCCTGGATCGAGACAGCGAACGTCGATGCCCCGCCGTACCAGCTTTCCGCGCAGAATGTCGTCCATCTGTTCGAGCTGAAACTCCTCGAGCGCCCTCATTTGAATCGCGCCATCGACGAGTTCGAATGAGGCCTCCACGCCACGGAAGTCGTACCGGGTAGCCAGTTCGCGATTGGCTTGATCTACGGCGTTGCGCACCTCCTGGAGATCCAGCTCAGAGACGACATCGAACGATGGCACCTGCTCTTCCCCTCAGTTGTAAGTTTTGGCCCCGGTTACCCGTCGGGAGGCGCTTAGCGTTACATTAGGCTCCATATCCCCTGCGATGTGGTTCCTTGACATGCCAACCACCTCCCTTAATCTAAATTACTCGCCCCAAGGCCTCCGCCCCGCATAAATTACATGTCGTACGAAGACATTCCAATCCTCGTGGTTGATGACGCGAAGTTCTCCAGCGCCATCATCGCGAAGGCACTTCGTAGCGGCGGCTTCTCCAACGTTCGATTCACCAACAATCCATTGCAGGCACTGCGCTCGGTCGAGAAGCGCCCGGCCCAGATCCTCATCGCCGACTGGCTGATGCCCTCCATGGATGGCCTGGAACTGACGCGTCGAATCAAGAAGCTCGACGAGAGCACCGGTCACTTCACCTACGTGATGCTGCTGACCGCACGCGACGACATCCAGGCAATGCATCAGGCATTCAAAGAGGGCGTGGACGACTTTCTCAACAAAGCCAACCTGCGCGGCCAGTTACTGCCGCGCGTCTTCGCAGCCCAGCGCATCGCCGAACGGCAGAACGAACTGATCAGAACGAACAAACTGCTGCGCAAGAAAGTCCGGGAGCTGACCACCACCGATCTCGTCGACCCGGTCACTGGACTCGGCAACATGAAGTTCACGCTGGATCGCATCGCTTCGGTCAACAAGGAAGTCGATGCGCGCGGCGGCGCGGCCTGCGTTCTGCTCGTCGGAATCAACAACCTCGAAGTCATCGAGAGTCAGTACGACAAAGCCGTGATCGACGAGCTGATGTCGGGCATCGGCGCCAAGCTTCGCCAGCTCGTCCGGCCGCTCGATGTGGTGACGCGACCGGAAGCCAACATGTTCGCGGTCACGATGCTGCAGCCGGACATCGAAAACTGCACGTCCACGAGCTTTCGCCGCATCTTCGACAACCTCTACATGCACTCTTTCAAGACCAGCGAAGGGTTCATCCCCGTCGTCGTTGGCGTGAGTCTCGTTGCTGCCGATGCCGGCACCGGGCTGCCCGATCCGCGGGTCTTCATGCGCACTGCCTATGCTGCGCTCACGAAATCGTTCGAAACGGGAATCATCACGGTCGTGCGCTTCGGCGAGCCGGTGCCGGTCGCCGCGACCCGAACCTGACTAGAACCTATCTCAGAATCGTTCGCGCGTACGATCGTGGCGTTTTTTCGGTCAG
>JBFKCZ010000343.1:0-4025 GCA_041620035.1 Pseudomonadales bacterium | reverse complement strand
TTCTCGTGGTGGCGGCAGCCGTGGCGTCGGCGAGTCTCCGGCGGGGCGGTACCGAGGCCGGACACTTGGACATTCGTCACATGAACGACCGCTTGCGGGCGATGAAGCGGGACCTGGGGCAGGCATTTCTGCCACCAGCGGAGTTCAAGAAGACCGTGCGGCGGGAAGACAAGGTGCTCGCCAAGGAGCGAAAGCGCGGAGTCGGAGCGGACCGAAGACGCGTTTTCGTTCTGACGTTCGATGGTGATCTGCAGGCTTCGAGGGTCGATACCCTGCGCAACGAGATCACCGCCGTGCTCACTACCGCCACACCTTCGGACGAGGTTGTGGTGCGGATCGAAAGCGGCGGGGGCATGGTTCACGCGTATGGTCTCGCCGCTTCGCAGCTGCAGCGTGTTCGCGACGCCGGAGTTCGTCTCGTCGCGGCTGTGGACAAGGTCGCGGCGAGCGGCGGCTATCTGATGGCGTCGGCAGCCAAGCACATCATCGCTGCGCCGTTTGCGGTGGTGGGCTCGATCGGTGTCATGGCCCAGGTACCGAACGTCCACCGGTTATTGAAGAAACACGACGTCGATGTCGAGGTGCTCACGGCCGGCAAGTTCAAACGCACGTTGACGGTGTTGGGTGAGAATACCGAACAAGGCCGAACGAAATTCATCGAAGAACTCGAAGACGTCCATGCCCTGTTCCAGGACTTCGTGGTCACGAACCGCCCTGAACTGAACATTGCGGAAGTGGCGACCGGTGAGAGCTGGTACGGGCGCCGCGCGCTCGATCGGAAGCTGATCGACGAGGTGCAGACGAGCGACGAGTATCTGATGAAAGCGTGCGACGATGCAGAGGTATTCGAAGTCCGGTGGGTCGAGCACAAGAAGCCCATCGACCGGCTCATGGAAAAGTTCGCAACGCTGAGTCTGAAACGCGCGAATTGGTCGAAGCTCGACATTCAATGACGGTGGACACCGCACGGGGGATGCCATGAAGTTCAAAGCGCTGTTGGTGGAGAAGGACGGGGAATCCTTCGTTCGCAAGGTCGTCGAACGCGATCAGTCCGAGCTGCCGGCCGGAGACTTGCTGATTGACGTGCGGTACTCGTCGCTCAACTACAAAGACGCGCTGTCGGCAACTGGCAATCCGGGGGTGACGCGCAACTTTCCACACACGCCGGGAATCGACGCGGCGGGCGTCGTACTCGAGAGCAGCGTCGGATCGTTTCGCCGGGGGGATGAAGTCGTAGTCATCGGATTCGATCTCGGCATGAATACGCCGGGCGGCTTCGGGCGACGCGTCAGTGTTCCCGCGGGCTGGGCGGTGCCTTTACCGAAAGGGCTGTCGCTGCATGAGTCGATGATTCTCGGGACGGCCGGATTCACCGCCGCGCTCTGCGTTCACAAGCTCGAGTTCGCGGGGATGCGGCCGGACGGCGGTCCCGTACTGGTGACGGGGGCGACTGGTGGCGTCGGGTCGGTGGCCGTCCGTCTGCTTGCGCAGCTCGGATACCAGGTCGCGGCGATCACCGGGAAAGCGGATCAGGCGCCATTTCTCGAAGCACTCGGTGCCACGGAAGTGTTGAGCCGCGAAGCGGGGCTCGAGGGTGGCAATCGGCCGCTGTTGAAGGAGCGCTGGGGCGGCGTGGTCGACACGGTTGGGGGCGAGTTGTTGTTCAACGCGGTCAAGTCCCTGAAGTACGGGTGCTCCCTGGCAGCGTGCGGTCTCGTTGCCTCGCCGTCGATTCCGGCAACGGTACTTCCATTCATCCTGCGCCATGTGAATTTGCTCGGTATCGACTCGGTGCAGCTGCCGCTGCCGCAGAAAGCAGAGATCTGGAACAAGTTGGCGGGGCCGTGGAAGGTCGAAGGGTTATCGAAGCTCGAGCGTGCACTCTCTTTTGCAGATCTCTCGACCGCCATCGACACCATTCTGGCGGGCAAGATGGTGGGTCGAGGTGTGCTCGATCTGGCAACGTGAGCGAGTCGACCCTCAGTTGCGTCGCAGATCTTCCGATACCGCGATGGGGCTCGGGTAGCGGAATATGACGAGGTAGGTCGACAGCAGAAAGGTGAGAACGGTGGCGCCCTGAACCACGTAGCTTGCCTCCTGACTCATCAGCGCGACGCTGGTGCCGATGTAGACGACCAGCAGAGAAAACTCGCTGGTCTGCCCGAGGCGATAGCCCGCCTCCCAGGCAACCTTCCGTTCTTCGCCCTGCCAGACGAGCAACAGCCGGAATGCCAGCGGCTTGATGCCTACCATGAGCACGGCGAGCAGGATGGTCGGCACGATGACGTCGAGCATCATGCCGATGTCGATGGCCGCGCCAACCGAGAAAAAAAACATCACGAGAAAGAAGTCACGGAGCGGTCGCAGCTCTTCGGCGATGTAGGCCGCGATCGGGCTCGTGGCCAACGACACGCCGGCAACGAATGCGCCGATTTCCAGCGTGAGGCCGAGCGACTTCGCGACTACGGCAACGGTGAGGCACCAGCCCACCGCAGCGAGGAAAATGAACTCGTGGAATGCGTCGAACTTCTGGATGAGCGGCAGCACAGCGAAACGCACCACGACGAAAGCTGCAGCAACGAGCGCCGGTAGCGCAATGAACACTTCGATCATGCTTTCCAGGGCGCCGGTGATGGACGTGCCTCGCCCGGAAAGAATGATCAGGGCGAGAATCGCGAACAGGTCCTGAATGAGCAACAGGCCGACGACGATCTCGCCGATATGACGATGATGCAGGACAGTAGTTGGCAGCAGTTTGAGGCCGATGATCGTGCTGGAAAACATGCACGCAATGCCGGCAACGAGCGCGTCGGTGAGCGTGAATCCGAACGCCAGCATGATCGCCATGGTCACGCCAAGGAACAACAATGAGCTGATGATCGCAGTGGTCAGGGTCTTGCCGACCATGTTCCGCAACTTGCTTGGTTGCAGATCGAGCCCCACGAGAAACAACAGAAAGATGATGCCGATCTCGGCGATCTCACTCACGAGATTCGAGTCGCTCACGAGTGCAAGGCCATGGGGCCCCGCGATGCACCCGACGGCGATATACGCCACGAGCACCGGCTGCCGCGTGTACAGCGCAAGCGTTGCGACGACCGCCGCGCCAGCGAAGATCAGGAAGAACGATTCAACGATGCCAGCGTGCATGCGTTCGCGCCGTGGACGACCGAACCATTATGTCAGGCTCGGATCACCACCACACGCATGCGGCGCGGCGACGGGACTTCGCGGTATCAGCGCCCCCGCTGGAGGCGGCGGAACGCAGGCCGCGGTTCGATGACGGAACCCTGGTAGTAGTGCGTCATCACGTTCAGTCCGCGTCTGGCGACGTCGATGTTACGGTCGTCTCCCAGGAGAAGGCTGTCGAAGCCGCATCGCAGCATGTAGTGGACGAGGTCTTCATGCACGGCGCCGATCGCTCGCAGTTCGCCGTCGAAACCGAAACGTGTACGCAGGAGTGTGGCCAGGGACAAGCCTCGGCCATCGTTGAAGGCCGCGAATCGGATCGCGATCAATGGCAGACGATCGAGGTATTCCGCGAGCTCGTCGGGCTCCGAATCGCCGTGGACCCATGCACCGGCTCGGCGTCCCGAACGTTCAATGTCCTCGGCGGCCTCCCGCCAGCGGGCAAGCGGCAGGATCAGATTCCCCGTCTCCGGAAGTGGCGCGTCGTCGTTCACGAGCTGCCAGGTGTCCTGGACGATCTCGGTGCCCTTAAGCAGCGTCGGCATAAACGTCTGCCTTGAATGGCGCGATGCCGATGCGTCGATAGCACGCCAGGAAAGTTTCGCCCGGCTGACGCTGCGCGACGTAGACATCGAGAATACGTTCGACGACATCAGGCACTTCGGCTCGGGAGAAGGACGGGCCCACTATTTCACCGAGTGAAGAGCTGCGGCCGGCATTGCCGCCCAACGAAATCTGGAACCACTCTTCACCTTTCTTGTCGACGCCGAGAATACCGATGTGGCCGACGTGAAGGTGCCCGCAGGCATTCATGCACCCGGAAATGTTGACGTCGA
>JBFKCZ010000342.1:0-4034 GCA_041620035.1 Pseudomonadales bacterium | reverse complement strand
GGCCATTGTGGGAGCGCCCTTGGGCGCGAACGGATCTAGGGAAATCAACAGGCCATTCGCGGGCAAGGCGCTTGGCCGTTCGCGGGCAAGCCCGCTCCCACAGTGACTCAGAGATCGACTAACTCGACGTCAGCGGGTTGGAGCGCTTCACCGAGGAAGTGCCTGCCGACCCGGGCGAATCGCTCTCTGCCGTCGCTCGCGAGCAGGGTGCGCGAGCCCTGGCCGCCCGCGTCGCGTAAGCCACCCGATGCGGCCAGCGCGGCGTGCACCGATCGTGCCGTGGTGGCCGCGGAATCGACGAGCGTCAGCTGCGGTCCTCCGACCTTGGCCAGGAGTGAGCCGAGAATCGGAAAATGCGTGCAGCCGAGCAGCAGGCAATCCGGCGCGATGTGATCGTGCAGCCAGTCGCCGAGGTAGGCCTCCACCACCTGCTCCGGGACGTGACCTTCCACCCAACCTTCTTCCGCGAGGGTGACGAGCAGCGGACACGGCCGCGCCAATACCCGGGCCCGCGGCCGTCGCGACAGGATCGCACGCTGGTAAGCGCCGCCGCGCACCGTGCTCTCGGTGGCGATCACCGCAATTCGGCCCGTGACGGAGACCGCGCAGGCCGCTTCGGCGCCAGGATCGACCACGCCGAAGACGGGCAACGGGTGGTAGGCGGCACGCAGTGCGTCCAGCGCTACCGCCGAGGCGGTATTGCACGCGATGACGAGGGCTTTGATGCCACGATCGACCAGGAGACGCGCGGCCTGCACCGCGTAGCGCTGCACGGTAGCGGCGCTCTTCGTGCCGTACGGCAGGCGCGCGGTGTCGCCGAGATACAGGAAGTGTTCGCCTGGCAGCTCCGACTCGAGCGCGCGCAGCACAGTCAGGCCACCGACGCCCGAATCAAAGACTCCGATCTGGGCATCACGGCCCGCGAACTTGACCATGCAGACAGTTTACTTGCAGAGCCGCGGCAACAGATGAAGAAATTCGCGCGGGAGCCTAGCGCGTCTGCTGCGATCGCAGCTCCCGAATCTTGCGTTCGATGAGCAGGTCTTCCTTGCGCTTCTGCTTGCGTGCCGCTGCGATGTCCACACCACATCGGGCACAGAACTCCGCCTCGAGCTGCAGGTGGCCGCAGCGCGGACACTCCGCGTGCGCGGCCGTGATGTCCTTCAGTGTCGCATCCGGGCGCTTGCCGTCGATCTTGAATTTGGCGCGCTCGTCGATGGAAAGATCCTTGATCCGCGCCACGGCACCGAGGTTGGCGAGTTCCGCCTGAAAGCGCTCGGCTTCATCCCTGGAGATGCCGCTGCGGATGACGACGGTGCGGCCGCTGAAGAGCTGCGCAGTCTTGCGCTCGTCGATGCCCAGGTGACGTCCCAGGTTACGGCGAACCGCATCGACCGACGCGCCCTCGCCCTCGTCACCGCTGAACAACACCTGAAACTGACCAGCCACGGCTCACTCCACGATCAATGGCCTGGCAACCACAGCGCCACGGCCCCGCCTACCGGATACCCCCGGTCACCTAGTCGAAATTCTAGGCAGGGGCGGTCCCGACGAGCGTGACGACGTTCGCATCAATGCGCCTGTCCGTCGCCCGTTCACTACCGTCGATGCCGATTCGGTCCGATGTCGCCGGATGCCCTTGTATGTCAGCGTCCGGCGATTTCGGGTGCGCCGCGTTCCAGGCGAATGGTCACGCGGCGGTTCTCGGCGCGTCCTTCTTCTGTTTCGTTGGACGCGATCGGATATCGGGCGCCGTGATAGCGCACCACGATCAGCCCGGGCGGCGCAGCGTGGGCGCTGAGCGCGGCGGCGACGACCTCGGCACGCTGTTTCGACAACAGCACGTTGGCGTCCAGGCCCCCGGTCGAGTCCGTGTGACCGTCGACGTAGACCCTGCCCACGCGACGATCAGAAGCCACATACCGGGACACCGCCTCGATCTGCGCAAGGGCCACCGCATCGAGCCCGGATGCGCCGACCGCAAACCCAACCGACGTGCGCTCGAAATCGCCGAACGAGCCGGGTCGAAGCGCGGCGACGCAATCTCCGAAGAGCGCGTAGAGGGGGCGGAAATTGACCGGGCTCACCGCAACGACGACCGCGCCATCACCTTGATTCCAGCGCGCGCCGTCGCCGAGATACAGCGCCCGCAGAAAGCCTTCGGCGTCCGCGCCCTGCAGGAGCAGATCGCTGCCAACCGCCTCCCTGTGCATCGGCTCGGGTGCGCTCGAAGACTTCGGTCGCCAATGCGGTGCGGTGCGCTCCACGATCACGGGCGCATCGGCGAACACCGGGCGGGTGGGCTCGAGTTCGAACGCAAGCCCGGTCGCCGCGCGGTAGCTGAACCTCGCGGTACCGAAATCGGGAATGGCGTGCTCGAGATCGCAGCGACCCGTCGCCGTGGTCAGCTGCCACGCGGCCGCAGCCGGGTCTGCCCCGAAGGACAGACCAGAGCCGAGGACCACCGTGCCGTACAGACACGCCAACACGCCGAGTGCCGCTTTGATCACCATGCTTCCTCGCTTGTTGGGAGAGTTATCGGCTGTGCATCGACGACCTTGAGGATCGGCAAGGTCCGAGCGCGTGGTATCGTTGGCGCCTCGAGGAGGTCGTCAGTGTCCGAGCGCAGCGCAATTGCCGGCCGTTTCCGCGGCTTTCTACCCGTCGTGGTGGATCTGGAAACAGGCGGGTTCGATGCGAAGGGCGATGCGATTCTCGAACTGGCAGGCGTGCTGCTCGACTACGACGGCGACCGCATTCAGCCGCTGCGCACCGTGCACTTCCATGTCGAGCCGCTGCCGGGCACCCGCCTCGATCCGGCGTCGCTGAGCTTCACGGGCATCGATCCCTACCACCCGCTGCGCGAAGCCGTCGCCGAACCCGAGGCGTTCGGCAGCTTCTTCAGGGAAGTTCGAAAAGCCGTGAAGACACAGGGTTGCAAGCGAGCCATCCTGGTTGCGCACAACGCGGCATTCGATCACCAGTTCATTCAGACCGCGGCGGAACGCAACGCGCTGAAGCGCAATCCGTTCCACCCGTTCTCGTTCATCGATACTGCGTCGCTGGCGGCGGTCGCCTACGGCCACACCGTGCTCAGCCAGGCATGCCAGCGCGCGGGCATTCCCTACGACTCGAAGGAAGCCCACTCCGCGCTGTACGACGCGGAAGTGACCGCGCAACTGTTTTGCGCAATCGTCAATCGATGGCAGCAGATGGGGGGTTGGCCCCCGGCGGAGTGAGCGGCCCGGCGGAGCGATCGCCGAACCGCACGACTCGATTGGCGATCAGCTCGCCTTGGACGCCGCGCGAGCCGCGGCCTCTTTGATCAGCGGCTGCAGCTCACCGGACTGGTACATCTCCGTGACGATGTCGCAACCGCCCACGAGTTCGCCGTCGACGAACAGTTGCGGAAACGTCGGCCAGTTGGCGTAGCGCGGCAGATTCGCGCGGATCTCCGGATGACTGAGGATGTCGACGTAGGCGAACTTCTCGCCGCACGCCATCAGGCACTGAACGGTTTGCGCGGAGAAGCCGCACTGCGGCGCCTGCGGCGAACCTTTCATGTACAGGATGATCGTGTTGCCTTCGACCTGTTCGCGGATGCTCTGCATCACGGCATCGGCCGTCTCATCGGGTTTGGCACTGGCATTGGCGCGATCGGTAGTCACGATGGGTTGTCCTCGAACAACGAAACGAGGAGCATTGTACGGCACCTGCTGCACGCCCTTCCAACAACGCTTTAACCTATGCGTATGTCCGAATTCGATGAAGTCATCGACCGTCGCGGTACTGCGAGCTCCAAATGGAACAAATTCGGCGCCGATGTATTGCCCTTGTGGGTCGCCGACATGGATTTCAAGAGCCCGGCGTTCATCCGCGACGCCCTCGCGACGCGCATCGAGCATGGCGTGTTCGGCTATACGGAGACGCCGGCTGAACTGACCGACGCGGTCGTCGAGTGGATCGCCGAACAGTTCGATTGGCGCATCTCGCCCGACTGGCTGACCTTTGTTTCGGGCGTGGTTCCCGGATTC
>JBFKCZ010000341.1:0-4042 GCA_041620035.1 Pseudomonadales bacterium | reverse complement strand
AGATCGGTCTGCGCGACCGCGAAACGTTCGGCGACGGCCGCCGCGTGGTGATCTATGGCCAGCGCACGCTCGACGGCCGACTCGTGCTCGGCGGTCGCGGCGGCTACTACTTCGGATCGCGGCGGCGCCGCTACATTCCCGCCAACGATCCGAAGGTGGCGCGCGTTAGGGCCCTGATACCCAAGCTGTTCCCGATGCTCGAGGGTGTGACGATCACGCACGGCTGGGGCGGCATGCTGGGCGTACAAAGGCATTGGCGGCCCACGGTGACCTTCGACGCCGCCACCGGCATCGGATCGGCAGGCGGCTACGTGGGTGAAGGGGTGGCTGCGACCAACCTCGCCGGCAGAATCATGGCGGATCTCGTCACGCGGCGGCGCACCGATCTGACCGATCTGCCGTGGGTCGACGACTTCGCGCGGCGATGGGAGCCGGAGCCATTACGGTGGCTCGGCGCCAAGTTGCTCGAACGTGCGGCCGAACGCGCCGACGCATCCGAGTTCGCGAACAACCGGCCCTCGCGTGTGTGGGGACGCGTGTACGACGCCATCGTGGGTTGAGGTCCCATGGAGTATCCCTGCAAAGGCAAGGCGGTTGCGGAAACCCCGGCCCGGATCTTCGCGATCGTTGCGAATCCGGCAGCTAGCTCATCAGCCCCGCCGCACGCTGGCGCCCCCATCCACGGGCAGCGCGACACCCGTGATGAATGAAGCCCTGTCCGATGCGAGAAACACCGCCGCATGCGCCACATCCCACGCGGTACCCATCTTGCCGCCGAGCGGGACGCGCGCATCGCGCTCGGCGATGACGGTTTCGCGCGACTTGCCTGCCGCCACACGTGACTCGATCGCCATCGGTGTGTTCATCAGCCCGGGCAGAATCACGTTCGCGCGGATGCCGAAGCGCGCGTTCGCGTGGGCCAGTTGCTCAGTCAGCGCAATGACGCCGGCTTTCGACGTCTTGTAGGCGACGTAGGGATAGCCGCCCCACGCCGCCATGGAAGAGATGTTGACGATCGCACCGCTGCGTTGCGATCTCATGATCGGCAGCGCGTGTTTGCACGTGAGCACCATGCCCCGCAGGTTGATGGCGATGATCCGATCGAAAGCCTCCGCTGCGATCTCCTCGATCACCGCATCGCCGCCCGCGAGGCTCACGCCGACGTTGTTGTGCAGCACATCGATCCGGCCGAACTGCGCAATGCAGCCTTCGATCATTCGCACGAGACTGTCTTCATCGGTGACGTCGGCCCGCGCAGCCTTCGCCTTGCCACCCTCCGACTCGATCATGCCCGCGGTCTCCGCGGCCGAATCGAGCGCCCGATCGACGACGTAGACGCTTGCCCCCTCGCGCGCGAACTGAATGGCGGTCGCGCGTCCGTTGCCGATGGTTTCGCCAGGTGTCTGACCACCGCCAACGACGATCGCCACCTTGTTCTGCAGCAGCATGCGTTCCTCCCTGCGCCTCGCGGCGCGCACCCGGTTACGATACCGCAGGCCGCATCCACCGGAGAGCTCGATGAACCGACTACCCTCGCTCGATACAGCCAACCTGACCCCGGAGCAGAAGGTGGTGTTCGACGCTATCTGCAGCGGTCCGCGCGGTGATCGCCTGCGCCGGCTCGGGCCGGTCGGCCCATTCGGCGTGTGGGTGCGTTCGCCCACGATCGGCAATGCCGTGCAGACCTTCGGCGCCGCGGTGCGATTCGAAACCAGACTTCCCGAGCGCACCAAGGAAGTGGCCATCTGCGCCGTGGGTGCTCATTACCGGGCGCGTTTCGAGTTCGCAGCCCATGCGCAGCTCGCCATCGCCGCCGGCGTTCCGGCCGCGGTCGTAGAAGCGATCCGCGGTCGCGAAGCGCCCGAGTTCGACACACCGAACGACGCGCTGAGTTTCCGGATCACGCAACAGCTCCTGCAGCGACATCGGCTGGATGACGCGCTCTACGCCGAGGCGGTCGCAACACTCGGCGAGCCCGGCCTCATCGAACTCGTCACCATCATCGGCTATTACTGTCTGGTGTCGCTGACGCTCAACGCCTTCGAGATACCGCTCACCGACGACATGAAGGACCCGTTTCCCGAAGGCCGCGAATGAAGGAGTCGGATCTCTATCCGCCGCTGAAGCGGTACCTCGAATCGCAGCAGTACACCGTCAAGGGCGAAGTGAACGACTGCGATGTCCTCGCCGTACGCGGGGACGAAAGCCCGGTGATCGTCGAGCTGAAACTCTCGCTCAATCTCGGCGTGCTGCTGCAGGCGGTCGAGCGGCTCGCGCTCGCGCCCGCCGTGTACATCGGCGTACCACGCCGATGCCCGGCGCTGAAGAACAACCGCAAACGCATCGTCAAACTGCTCAGGATGCTGGGACTGGGTCTGATTGCGATCGACCCGAAGCTCAAGACCGGCGCCGTGGATGTGCTGCTCGATCCCGGCGAATATCGACCCAGACCATCGAAGCAACGCACCCGAAGTCTGCTCGCGGAATTCGAGCGGCGCGTTGGCGATCCGAACCTCGGCGGCGCAGACCGACGATCCGGCATCATGACTGCGTATCGACAGCGCGCCATTGCCATTGCGTACTACCTGGCCGAGGCTGGACCGACGAAGGCCAGCATCGTCGCACGCACACTCGAAGAGCCGAATGCCCGCGACATTCTCTACCGCAACGTATACGGCTGGTTCGATCGGGTTGCCAACGGAATCTACGCGGTGTCGCCGCGCGGGCGCCGCGAAGTGGCGCTGTGGCAGGGAGCGTCCACCAACGGATCCGCGCCAACTGGAGAGCCCCTATCGTGACGGACTGGTCCGTACGAAGAATCCGCGCCGAAGAGTGGCGCGAATACCGCGCCGTTCGCCTGCGCGCGCTGCGCGACGCACCGGATGCCTTCGGCAGTACCTACGAAGACGCGAAGCAGTACGACGACGCCCATTGGCAGACGCGTCTGGCCGATGCGTCGCCGATGACGGATCTGCCACTGTTTGCACAGCAGCGCGACATACCCGTTGGACTCGCGTGGGGGAAGTTCGAGTCGGCCGACCCCGGCATTGCACACGTGTTTCAGATGTGGGTGGCGCCGGAAGTGCGCGGACTGGGAATCGGTCGGGCGCTGGTGGACGCGCTGATCGCGTGGTCGGAAAGCAACGGTGCGCATTCGCTCGTCCTGAGTGTCACCTGCGGCAATAGTGCAGCCTGGCGACTGTATGAATCCGCGGGGTTCGAACCCGTCGACGAACCCAAACCGATGCGCCCGGGTTCACGCCTCTTGGAACAGGATATGGTGCGAAGACTGTCGCGCCGTGGCGGCGTCGGATAGCGGCTGGTAAGGTCGCCGTCATCGACTTCGCAGTACTTCGCAATCCATGCCGCTCTTCGTCACTCACGCACAGTTCGTCCGCAATTTTCCCGCACTGGTTCTGGATCAGCGCATCCCGCCCAAGAAACGGGAATGGGTGGTCACCCTGCTCGTCGGCGCGATGGTCGGCATCGAGGTCGGCAAGGTGTACGACGAAACCGCGATCAACGTACGGCTTCAGGCTTGGGTCGACGCATTTGGTGATGCGATCGGCTGGGATCGCGTTGCACTGCGGCGCATGCTCGTGGACGAGGGTTACCTGCAGCGCGATGCCTCGGGTACGGCCTACCAGCTGCGCGCTCGCACGCCGCGTTTCGGCTATGCGGAGTCGATCCGGAGTCTCGATCTGCGTGCGCTGGTGGCCGACGAGGAGGAGCAACGTGCAGCGCGAAAGCGCGCCTATGTCAGCGAAGGCGACCGCTAGACTTTACCGCGCGCCTCCGCGACGCCGCGCGCTTCGCCGATGACCCAGACGCCCTTGGTCGTTTCCACCCTGATCTGATCGTCGCCGGCGCGGGCGACGACCGCGTCGTCGACGCCCAGGATCGCGAGCAGTTCACCCACCGCGACACGACGTGCACGCTGGGATTGCTTTCCCGGGCGATAGTCGAGTCTCACTTCCAGCGGCAGGCGCTCATCACCGCAAGTGGCCGTGAATCGGAATGTGATCATGGCCGCTCTCTTTTT
>JBFKCZ010000340.1:0-4048 GCA_041620035.1 Pseudomonadales bacterium | reverse complement strand
CCTGCCCCGCAAGCGCCGTGCGCGGAGCGCGCATTCAGGCAAGGCGGAAGACGAGTGTCTGTACGTGTGGACCAATGTCGAACTGCATTGGGAAGAACACCACTACATCGAAGGTCGATGGTGGCCGCATTCCGGGCGACTGTTGGTCACCGCGAACCGGCAGACGATCCATGACGTTCAGCTGTCAGTGAACGGTGCCGATCGAGTCTGAGCTGGCGCGCTGTGAACGTGCGCTCTGGATCGCATCCAGCAGAACGCTCTTGCGCACGGGCTTGGTCACGTAGCCGGTCATGCCGGAGTTCTCGGCCTGACGGCGAAACTCGGGCATTGCGTGTGCCGTGAGGGCGATGATCGGCGTGGGCGTACGCGACCGCGCCTGTTCGATTTCGCGAATGTGGCGTGACGCCGAGTAGCCGTCCATCTCCGGCATCTCACAATCCATCAGCACGATCTGAATGTCGTCGCCGTGGGCATCGTATATCTCCACGGCTTCCCGGCCATTGTGCGCGAAATGTACGTCCGCGCCCCAGTTGTCCAGCATCTTGCCGACCACGAGACGATTGGTGACGTTGTCCTCGGCAACCAGCACGGAGACGTGGTGGAGGGGCCGCGGTTCGAGTCCGGCGCTCGTCGGGGTCTGCGCCGGAGAGAGCAGCAGACGCCTGATCTGACAGAGCAGCAGGGGGCGTTCCAGCGCGTCCGCCGGCGCATCCGCTTCGTGAATCCAGATCACTCGCGCACCCGAGTGCTTCATCTGGTGCTCGAAGGAATCTTCGACGCACGATGCATCGACGATGAGCGCGTCGCGCGACGACAGCTCCGCGATGCCGATCTCGGCCGCATCGTCGCAAACGAGCACTTCGATGCGCCAGTGCCTCGCGAGCGACCGCAACGTCGCAACGATGCCTTTGTCATCGCTGACGATCACCACGCGTTCGGGCGCCTGGAAGTCCGATTGGGATTCAGGGACGGCAGTGGCTCGGATAGTGAAGCGCATCGTCGTACCTGCACCGGTCGCGCTCTCCACGGAGATCTCACCACCCAACAGATCCACGAGGTGGCGGCTGATCGCGAGGCCGAGACCGGTGCCTCCATACTGGCGGCTGATGGAAGAATCGCCCTGTTGAAATCGGTTGAATAGCTGCCGCTGCTGTGTGGCGTCGATCCCGATGCCGGTATCGCTGATCGAGAACTCGATGCGATCCGAATCGATCGGTTTCACCACGACGGTGATCTCGCCGGCATTGGTGAACTTGATCGCGTTGTTCACCAGGTTGCCCACAACCTGCTTCAGGCGCGTCGGATCGCTCATCAAACGGTGCGGCGTGTTCTCATCCAGCTCGATGTGGAAGTCGAGAGCCTTGCGGCGCACGTGTTCGCGGTAGAGCACGCCGATGTCGTCGAGCAGCTCGAGTAAGTCGAAGTCGACGATCTCGAGTTCCATGCGACCCGCTTCTGCCTTCGAGTAGTCGAGCACGTCGTTCAGGATGTTCATCAGCGCCTCGCCCGAGCGGCGTAGCGTCGCGATGTAGTAGCTCTGCTGCTGATCGAGCCGCGTACCCGTGAGCAACTCGGCCATGCCGAGGATGCCGTTCATGGGCGTGCGTATCTCGTGACTCATCGTGGCAAGGAAGGAGCTCTTGGCCCGATTCTCCTGTTCCGCGAGTTCGGCTTTCTGTTCCGACTCGCGGGCGAGAAAGCGCGCGCGCAATGCATCGTGTGTGGCCCGTTGGCGGGCCTCGGTGAGTATTCGGATCTGATCGGCCAGTGCCACGGCGAGCGCAAGCCCCAGCAACACGCTTGCAGTGAGAATCATGGCCTGAGCCGTAGCTGCACCGATTGCGAGTTCCGCGGTGCGAGCGGCGGCCGCCACGCTCGCGGCGATGAGCAGCGGTGTGGCGGCGATCACGAAATAGCGCGCGCTGCGCGAACCCGAGATCATCTTCGCCGCAGCCGCATAGAGCACCAGCGCGAGGCCCGGCATCAGCAGCATCAGCACGGGTCTGACCAGCACGGCCTTCGGATAGATGGCGAGCGCGACGGCGGCGGCGAGTGCCGCGTACATGACTATGGAGAGCGCACGACCGACTGGAGTCTGGCGATCGATCTCGGCAAACCGCACACCGAAGTTGATCAGTGCAGCGAGACAGAGAGGCACCGCACCGAGGAACGCGTGCAGGCTGATGTGCGGTCGCTCCGGCCAGAACAGCAGTGCCGCGTAGCCCTGGCTGACGGACTGCCAGACGAACAGTGCCGACAGCAGCGCTGCGAGATCCCGGAACAGGGGTTCCGACGTACGCAGGTAGATGATGACGTTGTATAGCGCGAGTACGAACAGCACGGCCAGCGCTCCGCCGACCATCAGACCGTGACGCACCTGGTGGTAGTTGAAGGCAGCGGGGGTCCAGACCCGGGCAGACAACCACATGTTGTCGAGCGAGGAGACATGCAGCGCCACGTGCCCGGTCGACGCCGCCGGTACCTGAAGCTCGATCACGGGGTTCGGAAACGCGAAGGGGCGCCGGTCGGAGTCGGCGGTTCCCATCGAATAGATTTCCGTGCCATCGGCGTCCCAGGCGGTGACCGAGCTGAGGCGCGGATGGTTGAGTTCCAGGAGCAGCGTCAGGGCGGCGTCGGTTTCGTTCGTGAGGGGCAGGCGCAGCCAGTAGCTTCTGCCGTACTCATGCAACACCTTGGGTTCGGCCGCGGCGGAGATGAATGGCTGGTCCGCGGGCGGGCGCGATCGCTCCAGGGGCGCCACCGCCAGTTCGAGGTGTCGGGTCACGTCGGTCACGCTGTCGATCGAGCCCACGCTGACAGCGTGGGATCCGGCGGCCATGGCCCACAGAGCCATCAACACAGCAGTGGTGCGCAGGTTCGAGCCTGCCGAGCGCGGGGGACGGTACATGGTTTGAGTGTAGAACCGATCTCGGAATCGTTTGCGCCCAGCGCTCCGGGCGCCCCAAGCTTCCGGCGGTGTGTCCCATCCCATCCCCCCAGAGAGCCGCTAGCGTAAGTAGCGAATGCTCGTGTGCCGTGCTGCTGATGGCGATTGGAAAATTACGTCAGGTGTTCGTCGTCGCTGCCGATTTCGAGGCGCAGGTCGCGTTCTACCGGGACGTGCTGGGCCTGACCCTCAAGTTCCGGGACGGCGTAGAGTGGGCGCAGTTCGAGGGCACGGGCGCCCAACTGGCGTTGGCGGGGCCGCGGGAGGCGCTGGGCGCCCCACCGGGCAGTCAGGTGCCCGTGTTCGAGGCGAGCGGGCTCGATGACGTACTTGGGGCCGTACGCGCGGGCGGCGGCAGCCACGGTTTGGTGCGCGACATGGGCGCCCACGGCAAGACGGTGCTGTGTCGAGACCCGGCGGGGTCGGTGTTCGCGCTGCTCGAAAAATAGGCTCAAAGGAGGACGCAATGCAGGAAACGGATCGCGCGAGCATGCTCGCAGTGCTCGAGAAGCAACGGCAGGACTACCTGCGCGAAGGCGAGGTGAGTGTCGCGCGCCGCATCGATCGGATCGATCGTGCGATCGCCCTCCTCGTGGACAACCAGACCGCGCTCGTGGATGCCATGCAGGCGGACTTCGGACATCGCTCACGGCATCAGTCGCTGTTCACGGACGTCGCTGCGTCGATCGGGCCGCTCAAGAACGCGAAGAAACATGTGGCCGAGTGGATGAAGCCGCAGAAGCGCAAGGTCGACTTTCCGCTCAACCTGCTGGGCGCGAAGGCACGCGTCGAGTATCAGCCGCTGGGTGTGGTGGGTGTGATCAGTCCCTGGAACTTCCCGGTGAACCTCACGTTCACGCCGCTGGCCGGCATTCTGGCCGCTGGCAACCGCTGCATGATCAAGCCGTCGGAGTACACGCCGGCAACCTCCGACCTCATGGCCGAACTGATCGGCAAAGCCTTCGACGACGTGGAGATCACGGTGGTCGTTGGCGGGCCGCAGACAGGTGCAGACTTCGCGGGACTTCCGTTCGACCATCTGCTGTTCACGGGGGCTACGTCGGTTGCGCGCCATGTGATGCGTGCCGCCGCGGAGAACCT
>JBFKCZ010000339.1:0-4061 GCA_041620035.1 Pseudomonadales bacterium | reverse complement strand
GCGCGCGGCTGACTGACGAATCGTTCTCCGACGTATTCAGCGATGGCTACAGGGATCCGCTGGTGAACGTTTTCGTGGCGAAGATTCGCTATCGATTAGGGTCGTGACCCAGTCCTCGATTCATCGGTTGCCTCGCGCGCGGCGCGCAGTCTATAGTCCGCAGCAACTTGGGCGGAGAAAAAAGGAGGTGATCCATGTCTAGCCGTTTCGCTCGTGAGGGCAAGCAGTAACGACTGTCGCCCGATCGGGCAACGGGGGGGCCGGCATAGCCGGCCCCTTTCATTTCTGGGGACTCTTTTTCTGGGGAAGAGAACCTACCTCGAGAGGATCGTCACGCCCGACAGTCCCGGCGCACCGTATACGTGGGTGTAGCCGGTCTTCAGTGGCCGGGGCACCTGCCGGGCGCCCGCTTCACCGCGCAGCTGCAGGCAGATCTCATGCACTTGGCGCAGGCCTGAAGCACCGATCGGTTCGCCGTTGGCGAGACAGCCGCCGTCGGTATTCACCGGCAACGCACCGCTGATTTCCGTTCGGCCTTCCTTCAGCCACTGTTCCTGATCGCCGTCCTTGCAGAATCCATTCTCCGCCATGTGCATGATCTCGGCGCCCGACTCGGTGTCCTGCAGCTGTGCGACATCGATGTCTTCCGGACCGATACCCGCCATTTCGAACGCCGCTCGCGAGGCGAGCACCGTCGGTGGCGTCTCGGTGCGATTGAGCGCCTGGGATTGGCTGAACACCTCGAAGGAGCCGAACGGCCGAGTCTTCACGGAGACTGCCTTCAGATAGATCGGTTTCTTCGCGTACTGCTTCGCCTTGTCGGCGCGGCACAGGATCATGGCGCAGCCGCCTTCGGCCGGAGAACAGAACATGTACTGCCGTAAGGGATGACACACCATGCGCGAGTTTGCGATGTCCTCGTAGCTGAGCGGCTCCTTGCGCCACGCGTTCGGATTGAGTGATCCGTTCTTCGAGTTCTTCACCGCGACGCGCACCAGCGTGTCTTCGGTGATGCCGTAATCATGCATGTAGCGCTGGATCTTCATGCCGAAGAACTGCGGCGTCAGTGCAAGGCCGATGTCGCCGTACCACTTGCCGAGTCCACTGCCTTCGGGATTGACCGTGAATGCGCCACGCGGATGCTTGTCGAAGCCTACCGCCATGCCGATGTCGAACATGCCCGATTTGATGGCCATGTAGGCGGATTGCAGCGCGCTGCCGCCCGTGGCGCAGCCGTTGGCCACGTTGATGAACTGAAGGCCGGTGAGCCCGAGCTTCGACACCATCGTGTCGGCCGCTCCGGCTGCGGCGCTGCCGCCGTAGGCAAAGTTCAGATCCGCCCACTCGACGCCGGCGTCCTTGAGTGCCTGCCGTGCCGCGAAAACGCCCTGGTCGAGTCCGGAAACGCCGTCGGTGCGCCCGAACGGATGAATGCCAACGCCGATGATAGCCACGTCCATGATTGCCTCCGTCAGTTCGCGGGTTCGAAGAAGAACGCCATGATGTCGTTGCCGTCGGCGTCCTTCGTGTACTTGTCGATCACCAGTTCCATGTCCATGCCGATGCGCAGCTTGCTCACATCGTCGCAACGGATGCGCGCCTCCACCCGGGTTTCGTTGGGCAGTTCGACATAGCCGACGGCGAATGGCTTGAAGGTTTCCGCAGTCTCCGGCCCGTTGTAGGGCGGTCGGTTCGGTAGAAACCCTTGCACCGTCCATGTCCATAGCGTGCCGCGTCGTGACATCTCGATCACGGCCACGTCTTCGCCGGAACAAGCCGGGCAGCTGGATTGTGCGGGGAACATCACCACACCGCAGGCCTGACACTTGCTGCCGAGCAGGCGCGGGTCGTTCGAGGGCCAGCTGAACAGTCCTTCGGCGATGGGAATCTGTTTGAGCGCGGACATCACAGTGCTCTTTTTCGTTGCAGATCTGAGTTTGTGAGAGCGGCCAGGGAGTACATCACAAAACAGTCAGGCTGTCATGTTTTCGACCGGCGCCGTGGTTTTGCGCTGGCCAGACGCTTGGCGGACTCGCGATCGATGGTGGTGAGCACGTCGGCGAACGATCGCTTGAGTTCGGCTTTCAGCCAGTCGAGCAGCGATGCGGCGATCTTGTCGGTCTGGCGTGTGTGCTGATTCGCCGCGAGACCCTCGAGCAGGTACAGAGTCAGAGCGTTGGCGCGCAGGAACGCCTCGGATTGGGCGAGATCGGGGAACACTTCCCTGACGACTTCGTACCACGACGCGTCGAACTCGCGGATCGCGGGAATGAGTACCTCGGCGAGTTCGCGATCGGTACGCGCGGCCACCTGCAGTTCGTGGAACACCACGAAGTACCGGGTGTTGAGCTGTGCCCAGTAGGCGTCGATGCCTTCGTCGATTCGACTGTGGATCGCATCGGACTGCACCACGTCCTCTTCGACCACGAACAGTTCGAGCCGACGCTGATTGAGATAACGCACCGTCGCTTTGATGAGTTCCGCGCGCGATGGGAAGTGATGCAGCATCGCGCCGCGCGATACCCCGGCCTCGGTCGCAATCTTCTCGGTGGTGGTATTGTTGTATCCGAACTCGTAGAAGCATCGGATGGCGGCGTCGAGAATCCCGTTGCGGGTATTCTCGCTCTTGGTCTGCTGCCAGGTTTTCGTGGGATCGGAACGTCGGCTGGCTCGTGCCATGAAATGCACCCCTTGCGACGTTCGATTGTAGGAGGATAACCGGTGAGCCACAAAGTGCGGGGCGACACATGGCCGTGAGCCAGCGCAGTAGTCGAAAGGAAGTGCTGGTCATCACGAAGGGCCATCCCTACCGACGCGACGATTTCGCCGCCGTGTTCGACGCCATGTCGGATGTGAACTGGACGCAGGTCGAGAACCCTGCTGCCCAGGTGTTCTTCGATCCTGCGCTCGCCGCCGACTACGATGCATTCGTGTTCTACGACATTCCGGGTCAGCGCTTCGGACCCGGCGGTGCGCAGGGTTGGCTGCCGTCGGAGCGCGTTGCCGCGAATCTGATGGCGCTCCTCGAGCGAGGGTTCGGCATGGTATTTCTGCACCATGCCATCGCGGGTTGGCCGGCGTGGCCGGAGTACGCCGAGATCATCGGCGGTCGGTTTCTCTACCATGCCGCGCCCTTGCGCGGCACGCCGCGTCAGGACTCGGGCTATCGCCACAACATCACGCACAACGTGCGCGTCGTCGAGGATCATGCGGTCACGGATGGCCTGCCGGCACAGTTCGCCATCACCGATGAGCTGTATCTCTATGAAGTCTTCGAAGACAGCGTCGTACCGTTGTTGCGGAGCGATTACGCGTTCGTGCGGGAGAACTTCTACTCCGCGACCCTCGCGGTACGCGACGGCAAGATGTTCTCCAACGAGGGGTGGGAACATGCGCCAGGCAGCGACCTCATCGGCTGGATCAAACACTATCGCAACAGTCCCATCGTCTACCTGCAGTGCGGCGACGATCCGGTCGCCTACGCAAATCCGCATTTCAGGAAACTGCTCGCCAACGCGATCGATTGGGCGGCGAGCGCCGAGGCCAGGGATTGGGCGCGACGCAGGAACAGCCGTTCGTAAACGACGGTCACGGAGGTCGAGATGGCATTGGAAGTCGTTGGCGCGGGCTTTGGTCGCACGGGAACCCTCTCGCTCAAGCTTGCGCTCGAGCGGCTCGGATTCGCGAAGTGCTACCACATGATGGAAGTGCACCAGCACCCCGAACACACCAAAGTCTGGAGCAAGGCGTTTCGCAAGGAGCCCGTGGACTGGGATGCGTTGTTCGAAGGCTACCGGGCGGCGGTGGACTGGCCGTCATGCAACTGGTGGCGTGAACACGCGGACTACTATCCCGACTCAAAAGTGATACTCAGCACCCGCGACCCCGATCGCTGGTACGAAAGCGTGTGCAACACGATCTATGCGTCCACCCAGGATGCGCTGCGCTCGGAAGACCCACTGGTGCGCGCGCGGGGACAGTGGGCGGAAGATCTCATCTGGCAACCGCTGTTCGGCGGTCGAATGCACGACAAAGCGCACGTGATCGCGGTGCTGCAGGCG
>JBFKCZ010000338.1:0-4077 GCA_041620035.1 Pseudomonadales bacterium | reverse complement strand
TCGGCGTGCTGGTGCTGCAGGTGCTGACGTCATTCCTGGTCGGCATCGGTCTCGACTACGAGGGCCAGCAGTTCGTGTTCGGTCTGCTTATTCTCCCGATGGTCGCACTGTACGCGCGCTCGCCGCACATCCGCACACAGATATGAATACTCCCAGCATCGAGACATCCGGGACCGAGGCTCACACAGCCGGATTACGCTTTAGGATGCGTTGATGAATTCGAGCTTCCAACCCAATGACATTGTCGGCGCCACGTTCTGGCTGCTGTCGGTCGCCATGCTTGCCTCCACGGTGTTCTTCTTCCTCGAGGCACGCCGCGTCGCCGACCGCTGGAAGCCGGCGGTGACCGTCGCTGGCGTGGTCACGCTGATCTCGACGGTCCAATACCTCTTTCTGCGCGGCGTGTGGGCGGGCACCGGTGAAGCGTCGACCGTCTACCGCTTCGTCGACTGGCAGTTGACCTTGCCGCTGCAGTCCATCACCTTCTATCTGGTGCTCGCCGCGGTAACCGCCGTGCCGGCAGCGCTTTTCTGGCGCCTGCTGGTCGCCGCCGTCGTCACCGTCGCTGCAGCCTACCTCGGTGCCGCCGGATACATGAGCCCGACGCTCGGAATCCTGATCGCCGCGGCCGGAGGCCTTTACATACTCGGTGAGATCTACCTGGGTGAGGCCAGCAGGCTGAACTCGGGCAACGGCAACGAGGTGGCGCAATCGGCGTTCAACGCAATTCGCCTCATCGCCACCATCGGCTGGGCGATCTACCCGCTGGGCTATTTCATGGAGTACCTGGGTGGGGGCGTCGACAACGCCAGCCTGAACCTCATCTACAACCTCGCCGACTTTCTCAACAAGATTGCCTTCGGCCTGGTGGTGTACCGGGCTGCCGTGAAGGACGTTGCATGACAATGGTTCTTTCGGTTCGTTCTACGCGTTTCCGCACCACGTTGCACCGCCGCAAGGACGGTCACCGGTGCGGCGAAATCGACACGGCGTGCACGGATGTCGCAGCCGTAGCGAGGAGATTTGAGCCATGACCGGAGCAGACATCATCACCGCAATCCTGTTGCTGGGAATTTTCATCGCGGTTGTCGTCTATCTCTTTTACTGGCTATACCGGCGCTCCTCCAAGGAAGTCGCCTTCGTGCGCACCGGGTTGGGCGGCGAGAAAGTGGTCTTGAGCGGCGGCGCCCTCGTGCTGCCGATCGTGCACGAGATCTCGCGGGTCGGCATGACCACGCTGCGGATCGAGGTGCGCCGCGGCGGCGAACAGTCCCTGATCACCAAAAACCGCATGCGTGTCGAGGTTGTAGCAGAGTTCTACCTGCGCGTGCGCCCCGACAATAAGTCAGTCGCCGCGGCAGCGCAGTCTCTGGGGCGCCGGACCATGGATGCCGAGCGGCTCAAGGAACTGGTGCAGGGTCGTTTCGTGGACGCGCTCAGCACCGTGGCGGCACGAATGACGATGGAGGAAATGCAGGAGAACCGGGGCGAGTACGTAAAGGCCGTCAAAGCGCTCGTCGAGAATGCGTTGACGCAGAATGGCCTCGAGCTCGAAGCGGTGTCACTTACCGGATTGGATCAGACCGACATAAGCATGTTCAATCCGTCCAACGCCTTCGACGCCGAGGGCCTGACACTCCTCACCGAGCAGATCGAGTCGCGCAAAAAGAAGCGCAATGATATCGAGCAGGACACGGCAATCCAGATTCGCAACAAAAACCTGGAAGCCGAGAAGCTGGCGCTGGACATTGACAAGGAGAGCATTTACTCGCGCCTCGAGCAAGAGCGCGAAGTGGCTTTACACCGCGCGAAACAGCGCACGGACATCGACATCGATCGTGCCGCGCGCGAACGCGAGTCACAAGAGGCACAGATTCAGGCTCAGGAAGAAATCGAAAAAGCGCGCATATTCCGCGAGAAGGCCGTCGAAGCCGAGCGGTCGCTGCGCGAGACTCGGCTCACCGAGGAAATCGAGGCACGTCGCAAGCACCGTAACGATGTCGAGCAGGACACTGCGGTGCAGATGCGCGCAAAGAATCTCGAGGCCGAGCGGCAGTCGCTGGAGATCGAGAAGGAGAGCGAGTTTTTGCGTCTCGAGCAGCAGCGTGAGATCGCCCTGCGGCGCGCCGAGCAGCGCGCGCACATCGCCGGCGAGGAAGCGGACCGCCAGCGCCAGGCCGAGGAGGCCGAGATTCGCGCGCGCGAGGCGGTGGAGACGATTCGTATCATGCAGGAGAGGGCTGTGGACGCCGAGCGTATCCGCCGCGAGCAGGAAATCGAGACGCTCGATATCCAGCGGCGCCGGCAGCTCGCCATCGAGGAGAAGGAACGCAGCATTGCCATCGCCGAGAAGCTCAAGCAGCTCTCCGAGGTGCAGGCAGGCGTGGAAGCCGCACGCGCCAAAGAGGTCGAGGCGCAGGAAGAGGTCGCGACGGTGCGTGACACGCGCATCGCCGAGCGCAAGAAGCAGATTGAGCTCATTCTGGCCGCGCAGCACGCCGAGCGCGAAGCGGTGCAGCTCACCACGATCGCCGCCGCCGAGAAAACCGCGGCCCGCGACCGTGCCGAGGCCGACAAGCACGAAAGCCTGGCTGCCAAGTTGCGCTACGAGGTCGACGCCGAAGGCAACCGTGCGCTCAACGAGGCCGAGAATCTACGCAGCGACGCGAGCCGCCGCAGTGCCCTGCGCATGAAACTCGTCGAGCACCTCGAAGCCATCATTCGCGAAAGCGTGAAGCCGATGGAGAACATCGATGCCATCAAGATCCTGCAGGTCGACGGTCTCCCGGGGCTGAGCGGCGCAGTCCCGCGCGGCGGCGTCGGCGGGCCCGACGACTCGTCGAGCGACCTCGGGGGCGGCCCCACAGGCGACGGGCGCAGCCGCGGCGGCAGTCTGGCCGACAATATCGTCAGCTCGGCCCTGCGGTACCGTGCACAAGCCCCCTTTGTCGACCACCTGCTGCGCGAGATCGGAATGAGCCCGAACGACATCAGCAACATCCGGCACCTCCTTTCCGATGATGGCGACGCGCGCAAGCCCGCGGGCGACGAATAGGTGCCGATGGCGGATGCTTGCCGGCAACGACGCGGGCCCGATCATTGAGACTTGAATCGCAGACGCGAAAGAGGAAACGACGATGGCGACAGATGTGAAGACGTGGGCGGCCAAGTTCAAGAACTTGACCGATAACGATGAGACGATCCAGTGCATGGGCAAGTACTACACCTGCACGTTTATGTTCGACATGGGCGAGCGGAAAGTCATTGTGGAAATGCATGACGGCAAGGTGAAAAGCATCAATACGAATCCGGCACCGCTCGATCCGTACGATTTCGCGTTGCGCGCCAGTGCGCAGACGTGGAGGGAATTCGCAAAGCCAGTGCCAAAGCCGATGTTTCATGGTATCTGGGCAGCGAGCTTCCGCGAGGATCTCAGGCTCGAGGGCAACCTACTCGCGATGATGAAGAACCTCAGAAACTTCACGGTGCAGTTCGAGCTGTTGCGCAAATGCGGCGTGCCGGTCTAGCCAACGACACGACCTCGAGAAACATACGCGATCCGGAGTACGACCATGGTCCGTCATTCCCCAGTCACTGGCCGCTACGTCACGATCGAAGTAGATGGTAACGAGTACAAGGTCTTCTACCTGCATAACGGCAGCGGGCAACCGCTAGTTTGCCAGCACACTGCCGGTTGCCATAACCACCAGTGGCGTGGCCTCCTCGAAGACGAGGAGTTCACACAGAACTACAACATCATCGCCTACGACCTGCCGCGCCACGGCAAGTCGGATCCGCCACACAACACGGAGTGGTGGAAGGAGGAGTACCGCCTCACCGCCGAGCACTACGTCAATTTCATCGTCGCATTCTGCGATGCCCTGGAGCTGCGTGATCCGATCTTCATGGGCTCGTCATTCGGTGGCAACGTCGCATTGCAGCTCGCATTGCGCCGGCCCGACCGGTTCAAGGCGGTGATCCCGGTCGAAGCGGCAGACTACGCCCCGGGCTTCTTCCTAGATTGGTGGCGTCACCCCCATGCCAACGCGGCGCAGGTGTGCGCGAGCGGAGTGTGGG
>JBFKCZ010000337.1:0-4093 GCA_041620035.1 Pseudomonadales bacterium | reverse complement strand
CTGGCGGCGGGTCAGGTCCAGGTCGGAGTCGAACAGCCCGTTGAAGCGTTCCGACTCGGCCGACGTCCGCAGAATCGAGTAGCCGAAGTTGCCGGGCGTGAGCGGTGTAAGGCCCCGGTACCCCTTGCTGCGCACGCTGTGCGGCGTTTCGGCAAAGACGAAGAACTCGTACTCGAAGCCGACTTGGGTGGAGAACCCCGCGTCCGCCGCACGGGCCAGAACGCCACGCAATCGCGTCCGCGGACACAGCGGGTGATCGCCGTCTTCGGCGGTCACGAACTCACCCAGGAAGAACGGCAGACGTTCGTCGGGCAGCCAGCGCTCGGTGTCGACCCGCAGCCGGAACCTGGCGTCGGGGAAGCCCGTGTGCCATCCCGTGTAGGTGGCGGCATCGTACAGCTGATCGTTGACGTCCCAGCCGAGCACGCAGTCGCAGAAGCCGCCGCCGGCGTCTAAGAGGCTTGCAAACTTGTCGAGCGAGACGTACTTGCCCCGCAGCACGCCATCGACGTCGGTGAGCGCGATCTTCACCCGGTTCGCGCCGGCTTCCCGGTACCTGGCCACCAGGGCCTCGATGTCTGGGCTCATTGCTGTCTCCGTCAATGCCGGCGGGTGGGGTTTTTTCCACCGCGCTTGTGGATAACTCGTTGGATAACTATGGGGTAAACCGGCGCGCCGACCGAGGATACGGTAGCCGCGTGGACCGGATCAAAATCGAATGAATCCACCGTTCCCGCTTTGAAGTCAAGGACTTACGTGGTCTTGCTCACGATCAGACGGAACACAGGGCAGAAACTCGCCTGTGCTAAGGCCCCAACGGATGCGCTGTGCATAACCCGGTCGATCACTTATTGACCAGACCGTGAGCATTCGCTCACTGGCGAGAAGGCTCTTTGCCTGTGGAAACGCCCGCTTTCGAGGGGTGCCATTCCCCTCGACTTGGTCGTTGGCAGACGTCAGTCGAGATCCTGATCCGCGGGCAGCCGCACCGGCGGATCGTCCGCTACGAACGGTGACAGGTCGGTGAACACCACCGGATCCTGGGCCGTCATCGATTCGATCTCCACCCGCATGCCGTGCTGAGCAGCCAACCGCGCAGCTTCGCTCTCGGGCGTCTGCGGTGCCGGCGCAGCGAACGCAGCCGCCGAGGCCATCATGACCGCACAACCCAGTCCCACTGAACAACGCAACTGTCTAAGGAACATAGCGCACCATCCAAAACAGGTTGAAGCCTCGATCGTTCACAGCCGGCGAGTGGCTGGCGCCGGTGGGCACCGATGCCTTGAGTTCCGCCGTCCAGTGCGGATCGAAATCCATGAGCCAGCCCGCCCCCATGCTCGATGCATGGACGGAGCCGGACTCGCCGAAGATCCGCTCCTGTTCCCCGTAGCCGGCATCCACGAACAGCAGGAAGTCGCCGAACCGCGCCTCCCACTCGCGCAGGCGCAGGACCAGGCTCGCCACGGCGCCGGAATCCACACTCAGCGTGCCGTAGTCGAGCGAGCCGACGCGTCCCGGTCCGCCCAGTGACAGCTGCATCGTTCCGGGCAGTGCCGTGTTCGCCCACTGGCCCCGCACCGACACACCAATGCGCTGCGGGGAGTCGAAGCCGACGAGATCGATCAGCCGCCAGGCGGATGCCGCCACCGACAGCCGGTAGAACGTATCGTCCTGACCGTCGAGCTCGCCATCGAGAACACGACCAATGTCGAACTGCGCACGCGCATCGGTGCTGAGCGCTGCAGCGTCGAATCGGTCGACGCGGTCATAGCCGACGCCGAGCATCAGCAGGTCCTGGTCGACGAGGTCGGTGCCGTCGGCCGCTTCGAGTTCGAGCGTCTGCGCGGTGAGGAGTCCATCCAACCCGGTGGAATGCCGACGCGAGCGCTCCAGATCGTGACGGGCGCCCACACTGAAACTGTTGACGCGCCCTTCCGTTTCCAAGCCGGCCGACTCCCAGTCGAAGGCATTCACGCCGAGCCGCGCGATGCCGCGCGTCGACAGGTCGGCAAGGGGTGCCTCGTAGGCGAGCCCGCCGAAGAGCGTGTTGGTGGGGTTTACGCTTGCCAGCAGATCGGCCGCGAGGTGATCGCCGCGACCACTCGGATTGAACCAGTCGCCGTGCATCACCAGTCGTTCGTTCCCTGTGGCATCGACCCCGTGGTTGTCCACGCGAACATGACCGGCGAAGCGCGGTTCTTCGATGGCCGTCAGTTCGAGGCGCGTACCGCCCACCTCCGTGCCGGGACGGAACGTAGCGCGCGTCTCCAGACCCGGGAGTTCGTTGACGCGGTACAGCGCGGCCGAGATGTCCGATCGCACGACCGGTGCACCGATCTGCGACTCGAAAGCGCGCGCCAGCAACTTCTGCGAGTAGCGGCCTTCGCCACTGATCGCCACGGATTCGAGTACGCCAACCTGCACGGCGAACTTCACTTCGCCGTTCACGACCTCCTGTGCCGGCACGTACGCGACCGCGAGTGGCAGCCCACGTTCGCGATAGAACGTGGGGAGATCCGCAGCGATCGACTCGAGTTCCACCACCGACACACCGCGCGAGGCGCGCTGCCGTGCGACGAGTTCGCTGATCTGCTTCGCATCCGCCGCACTCAGCGCGCGCTCACCGGCGCCGAGCGCCGTGAGCAGGTGGCCGAGTTCGTCCAGTTCGCGGGCATTGAACCCGTGCGGTCGAGGCGCCGTCGATGCCACCACTGCCGCGAGCCGGGCCGCCAGAAACGCATTCACATCCGCTTCGTCGATACCCCCGGCCGCACTCACCGCAAAGTCGCTGAGCGCAATGCGCGTGACGGCAATTCGCTGGCTGGTCGCAGGATTCGGATCGCGATCGCGAACCGGTTCGATCGTAACTGCCCATGCCTGTCCCACACCGAAAACGAAGATGCCCAACAGGATTGCGAAGGCGATCGTCGTTCGCCAGCGGCGCGCGCGATCGTCGATGGCCACGGTCGGCGACCGAGTCGGTTCCGCCGCGGCGCGGCTGGCCACCGCTGGCACGAGTTCCGGGCGCCAACGCCGCTCCGTATCGTCGGTTGCGTCGTTCGCCGCCTCCGCATCGAAGTTTTCGATGACGAGCGCGCGTGCGCGCCGGTACTCCGGTGTGGACATCTCGCCAGCAGCATGCGCACGGGCGAATCGTCGCAGCCGTTCGCTGTCCGGCGTCAATTTGAGCAGACTCACTGAACCTCCCTGACCAGTCTGAATCCCGTCATCCCATCGGCCTTGCCGTCGTGGCTGACCGCCGTTTCGGGTACGCACTCCGACAGCGGGTCGCTGAACGATCCGCCCGCCGCCAGCAATCGATCGCCGTCCATTACCCATTCGCGCACGTTACCCAACGTATTCACCAGGCCCCAGGGACCGTCGATGCCGATCGTCACGGGCACCACCGCGGCGCCGCGCGACACGCCCGCCAAGCGCAGCCGGCAGTTCCGATTGGGATCCGGCGTGCCATCTCCGACGGCCTTGCGCCACTCTTCCAGCGTTGGCAATCGATACGTGTAGCCACTGGCCTCGCTCAACCAGCGCGCGTAGTCGTTCACAGTGTCGATGTCGATATTGCGCACCGGTGCGTCGGGATCGCCCATCTCGGGGCAGGTGTTCCGATTCGCGCAGAACTCCGCGAGCATCTGCCAGCGAATCTCGTATTTCGACACCGCCAGTGGCCGCTGCGCCGTGGGGATGACGACCAGACGCGGACCGGTGGATCCGTTCTTCAGTTCGTCGACGCAGAACCCGCCACGTCCAGGCTGGTTCCCTCGCCCGACGAGGTACTCCATTGCGCACGGGTCCAACCGTGCTTTCTTGAGCGCTGCCGAATCGGGAAACAACTGGAGCGCGTCGCGCCGCAGCGTCATCGCCCGGTCCTGGTCGGTTGCGCCGATGCTGACGACGCAGCTCGCCGCATAGTCGGCGATTGCACCATCGATCTTGCGGGCCTCGTTCGGGAATCGCGAACGCAGCTGTCTCGCCATGCGGCCGAGTTCAGTGCCATCCATGCGCTGGCAGGACACGTTGCGAAGCTGGCGCAGTTCCGCTTCGACCGCGCGTGCCGCGGACCGGCGCGCGGTATCGG
>JBFKCZ010000336.1:0-4123 GCA_041620035.1 Pseudomonadales bacterium | reverse complement strand
CTCTACACGCTCGAAGGCCAGGTACAGGTAGAACGTGACGCCGTAGGGGTCGAGCACGTCACCCTTGAGATCGACGATCGTGGGGCCGTTGTCGAGATAGAGCATAGAGGTGCGGTAGCTGGGGCGCCGGAAGGCCTGGTTCGTCCACTCCAGGTACGCTTTGTCTTCCGTCTCCCGGGTGTAGACCAGCTCCAGGAAGCCTTCGAAATCGAGGATCTTCTCGCCGGGGGTGTCGCCGTCTTTGAGGATGTCGCGGGCGTTGAGGGGGTAGCGCTGGTCGGTGGGGGCGGCCCCGCCGCTGAGGCTCTGCCGGGCGGGGCGGCTGAAGGTCTTGAAACCGTGCTCTTCCACCTTGTCGTTGAGCAGGGCCAGCATGAAGTGGCGGAACGAGCCGTAGAACGCCGAGTCGCGCCGGGCCGTCCACGTGGCCTGCTGCACGGGGTCGGGCGTGGTCATCGTTTCGAAGAGCGGTTCGCCGTCGTACTGGGTTCTTCCGGCTGTCGCCTCGAAGTCATTCAGGAAGTACTGAATGCGGTAGCCGAGGGCACCATGTACACCGCACCGAGCTGCAACTCGTGGTATCTGGGCGCCAACATTCCGGGCAAGGCGCGCATCTTCATGCCCTATGTCGGTGGTTATCCGAAGTATCGGGAGCGATGCGAGCAGGTCGCGGCGAATGGTTACGAGGGGTTTCGGTTGGGCTGACGTACCGGCGCAGCCTGGATCTGGCGGAGGAGGTGAGATTCGAACTCACGGTCGGGTTGCCCCGACGCCGGTTTTCAAGACCGGTGCTTTCAACCGCTCAGCCACTCCTCCGGTGCGCGGATTATAGGGAAGGGCGCAATCGATGTGTCAGCGAAAGCCATTGGGATGGCGGGATTGCCATCGCCACGCATCGGCGCACATTGCGTCGATGTCCAGTTCCGCTCGCCAGCCGAGCTCCGTGGCCGCAAGCGACGCATCGGCGTACGACGTTGCGATGTCACCGGGGCGCCGACCGACGATGCGATAGGGAATCCTGCGGCCGCTCGCGCGCTCGAACGCCCGCACCATCTCCAGCACGGAATAGCCCCGCCCGGTGCCCAGATTGTGGACGTGCGCGCCGCGATGACTGGCGAGGAAATCCAGGGCGGCCAGATGGCCTCGCGCGAGATCGACGACGTGAATGTAATCCCGCACGCCGGTACCGTCAGGGGTGTCGTAGTCGTCGCCGAACACCCGCAGCTCCGGCAGCCGGCCCACGGCAACCTGCGCAATGTATGGCAGCAGGTTGTTCGGTGCACCGCAGGGGTCCTCGCCGAGCTCGCCGCTGGCATGGGCTCCGACCGGGTTGAAGTAGCGCAGGATGGATGCGCGCAGGCTCGAGTCCGCGGCGCAAACCGCGCGCAGCATGTCTTCGACGACGAGCTTCGTTTGCCCGTACGGATTGGTCGGCGCCGTCGGCGCGGACTCGCGAATGGGTACTTCGTCCGCGTCACCGTACACGGTCGCGGAAGAACTGAACACGATCTTCGAGCACCCATGAGCTTGCATCGCGTCGATGAGATTCAGCGTGCCATGGACGTTGTTGTCGAAGTACTTCAGGGGTTCGGCGACGGACTCGCCGACGGCCTTCAGACCCGCAAAGTGAATCACGGCGTCGATGTGGTGCGATCGAAACAGCGAATCGAGCACGTCGCGATCGCGGATATCACCTTCGTGGAAGGTGATGTCGCGATTCGAGATGCGCTTGACGGATTCGATGGCGCGTATGGAGCTGTTGCACAGATTGTCCAGTGCAATGACCTCGTGGCCGTACTGCAACAGTGCAACCGCGGTGTGGCTGCCGATGTAGCCGGAGGCGCCGGTCACCAGAATGGTCATGCCCGTATCAATCGCCATGCTCGATCTCGTGCTTTGCGAGCAGGTTGTACAACGTAGGGCGCGAAATGCCGAGGAGTTTCGCCGCCTGAGTGAGGTTGCCGCCGGATCGGTTGAGCGATCGCAACAGCGCTGACCGCTCGGCCGCGTCACGAACCTCGCGCAGGTTGAGCGGCTCGTCGCTCAACTCCGCGGGTGCGAGTTCCAGATCCGCCGCCTGGATCCGGCTGCCATCGGCCATGATGCAGGCGCGCTTGACACGATTCTCGAGTTCGCGAACGTTGCCGGGCCAGCCATGCCCCTCGATCGCGGACACTGCCGCGGCGGACAGGCGTAGTGTCCGATTGCCCATGTGTTTCTGGACCAGCGCCCGCGCAATGAGTACCGCATCGCCGTTGCGGTCTCGAAGTGCCGGCACGGTGATGGCGATCTCACTGACGCGAAAGAACAGATCCTCGCGAAAGGTGCCACTCGCGACCATCTCGTCGATCGCCCGGTGCGTCGCCGACACGACGCGAACATCGACGCCGATCGGCTGTGTACCGCCCACGCGCTCGATCTGCCGCTCCTGGAGGAATCGCAGGATCTTCGCCTGCAACGGCATCGGCATGTCGCCGATCTCGTCGAGAAACAAGGTGCCGCCGTTTGCATGCTCGATCTTGCCGATTTTGCGCGCGACGGCGCCGGTGAAGGATCCCTTCTCGTGCCCGAACAGCTCGCTCTCCAGCAGATTCTCGGGGATCGCCGCGCAGTTGATCGCTACGAATGCGGCATCCTTGCGGTCGCTGAGATCGTGTATGGCGCGGGCGACGAGTTCTTTACCGGTGCCGGTATCGCCGCGGATGAAAACCGTGGCATCTGTGGGCGCGACACGCTCGACGATGCGGCAGAGTTCCAGCATCTGTGGACTCGCAGCAATCATGCCGGCCAGGGGCTCCGCGGCGTGACGCGCGGCGAGCCGGCGATTGTCGCGCTCCAGCTCCCCGAGTCTGACCGCGCGCGCGACGACGAAGTTGAGCGTGTCCGCATCGACCGGCTTCTGATAGTAGTCGTAGGCGCCCATCGCGACCGCGCGTACGGCATGCTCGTGCTCTTCGCGGCCGGTGACGACGATGATCTTCGTTCGGGGCAACAACTGCTGAAGCTGTTCCAGAAGCGCAAAACCGACGGTCGTGCCACCGGGATCCGGCGGCAGACCAAGGTCGAGTGTGATGACGTCCGGCGGGTTTCGGCGCGCCATGGCGATCGCCTCGTCGCCATTCGACGCCTGGTCCACCTCGAAGTCTTCGAGGCACCAGCGCATCTGACTGGCGAGGCCAGGATCGTCTTCGACGATGAGCACTCTCGACTTCATGTGGCGTCCGCCCTTGGCAATCGCACGGTGAATTCGCTGCCGTGGCCGGGCGCGCTGCGAACGGCAAGATCGCCACCGATCGACCGTACATAGGCGCGCGTCTGAAAGGCGCCGATACCGATACCGGTGATGCCCTTCGTCGTGGCGAACGGCGCGAACAGCTGTTGATCGATGAAGTCCGACGACATGCCCGCACCGGTATCGCGCACGGAAATAATGGCCCAATTGCCGTCGATTCTGGCGTCCACATCGACACGGCCGTTCCCGTGGCAGGCCTGCTGTGCGTTCTCGATGATGTTGCCGATCGCGCTCACGATACGGTCGCGGTCGGCGCAGATCACGGCTTCTCCGCAGGTTGCATTCAAGCGGGGTCGCGGCAATCGTTCTTCGTGGCGTGCGACTGCGGACGTCGCGACGTCCACCAGTCGAAGCCGCTCCGTCGAGGGCTGCTCCACGCCGCGATTGCGCAACTGGTCCAGCAGCCGATTCATCCGGGCGACCGCGTGATCGGTGGTCTTGATCATGTCGGCCACGAATTCTGGCTTCGTCGCATGTTTCTCCGCGTTCCTGACCAAGAGGCCCAGCTGCGCCGAGATCGTTTTCAGATCGTGTACGACGAATGCGGAGAGCTGGTCCATCGCGCGAAACTGATCCGCCGTGGCCAATTCGTCGTCGGCCGCTCTCAGCGCCAGAAATCCGGCCGCCTGTCGGGCCGCGACCTTGAGGATGTCGTAGTCCTCCCAGATGAGGTTGATGGGCACCTGGGGCTGACCGAGGATGATGATGCCGGTGACTGCTTCGTCGATGATGAGGGGTACCACGAATCGGTCGGCCGCCAGCGTGCTCTCGTCTGCGTCGATGTCGAGACCGGGGTAGCGGGAGCGATCCCGGCGGTACTCGTCGAGATCG
>JBFKCZ010000335.1:0-4136 GCA_041620035.1 Pseudomonadales bacterium | reverse complement strand
CCGGCGTGACCGCTGTGATTGCCATGCGCAGGTCGCCCGGTACGTTCGCGACCACTGCGACGAGGGTCAGGGTCGCCTGATTGCTGCGGGCCAAGGCGACACCGCGTCGCAGCGCGGCGGACGGCTCCCGGTCTTCGGCAACCACGAGGATGTTCGAGAATCGCTTCATCCGGGCGTCGTCCTGCCATCACCGACCAAGAAAGTCATCAGATGCTCCCAAATTGCTGCGCTTGACCCCATCCGGGCAACCGCGTATCGATACGATACGGCACAAACGAAGGATTCGCCTCAATGCGCAAACTCGCCATCACCCTCCTGGTACTGGCTGCAATCGCGGGCAGCCTCTATGCGTTCCGCCAACCCCTCATGGAAGCGATGACGGAAGGGATCACCAGCAACATGTTCGTCGCGGCGGACACCGATGCATACGATCCGGGCGTCGCGGTCGGCGCATCGCTGCCGCCCCTGCTGGCAACCTACAACGGCGCCGAGGTCACGGACCTCGGTGCATTCATGGGCGAACGCGGCATCGCCCTCTACGCCATTCGCTCCGTGGATTGGTGACCCTTCTGCAGAAAGCAACTCGTGCAGTTGCAAAGTGTGGCTCAACAATTCGCGAGCGCCGGCATCAACATTGTCGTGATCACCTACGACTCCCCCGAACTGCAAACGGCATTCATCGACAAATTCGGCATCACCTTTCCGCTGCTGTCGGACGTGGATGCCACCTCCGTGAAGAACCTGGGCTTGCTCAACACCGACTATCAGCCAGGTGACTCGAACTATGGCATCCCGTACCCCGGCATCATCGTGCTCGACAGAGATCAGAAGGTCGTCGGAAAGGTCTTCCTCGAGAACTACGCCGAACGCGTCGAGGCGGAGGGTGTCCTGGCCTATGCATCGCAGGTACTCGAATCCGGCTGAAGCACGGCTGTCAGCGCGGTGAAGGTTGCGGATCGATGGTTCGAGCGCGGACTACATCGCCACCATGCGCCGACTGCGCGACCTGGACGTGACGGTCGTACACGGCGGTCATGAAAAGAGCTTCGGCCGCGAACGGCTGATCGAACTGTTGCACGCCTATCTCGAACATCGAGTCTGACAACGACGGAGGGGAAGTTGAACACGAGCCTGAAGGGAAGAGTTGCAGCAATCACGGGCGGCACGGCGGGTATCGGTCGCGCCATCGCGGAGGCGTTTCTCGCCGAAGGCGCGAGTGTCGCCTTGATGGCGCGCAATGCGACCAAGGGCCAGCGCACACTCGAGGAGATTGGCGCAGGACCACGCGGTGCATTCATCGCCGGTGATGCCATGCAGCAGGCCGACGTGGAGGGTTTCATCGACGCCACGATTGCCCGCTTCGGTCGCATCGACATTCTGGTCAACAACGCGGGTGGTGCCGGCGACCTGCAACCGCTGGTCGACCTTTCCGATGCCACCTTCGATCAGACGATGAAGTGGAACGTCTACTCCACATTCTGGGCGACCCGACGCGCCGTTCGGGCAATGCAGCCGCAGAAGTGGGGCCGCATCATCAACATCTCGTCCGTCGAGGGCAAAGTCGGCAAGCCGGTGTTCAGCGCCTACACCACCGCGAAGCACGCGGTGAACGGCATGACCAAGTCGCTGGCGCAGGAACTCGGTCCGCAAGGCATCACGGTCAACGCGATCTGCCCAGGACTGGTCATCACCGACATCGTGAAGGACAACGGACCGGCCACCGCGAAAGCGATGGGCATGACGTTCGACGCGATGGTCGATCTGTTCGCTCAGGAGTCGGCCATCAAACGTCCGAACACGGTGGAGGAAGTCGCCGCGATGGCGGTGCTGCTGGCCTCCGACGCCGGCGGCGGAATCACGGGTGCCATGTTGAGCGTGGACGGCGGTACGGCGCCGTACTGAGATAGGTTCGAGTCAGCCCGAACCCAGGGTGCGGACGGGATCGGCGCCATTCCAGTTGAGCGCAGCACGTTCGACGAACGCGTAGAAGTCGGTGAGCTGAGCGGTGGCCTCGTAGACCTCCACCATGTGCCCGAGCTGCGCCACTGCGTCGATGAACGCGAACTCCACACCGCTGCGAGTGGCCGCACGGGCCGCGATGCCGAAGCCGTGACTCGCGTAACGATCGAGGCTTTCTTCGAGCGAGTCGACGAGTGTCGCCACATGATGGATACCCGATTCGCCCGGGGCATACATGTCGCGGAACGGTGACGGACCCTCGCTGTCCTGCTGAACGAGTTCCATCATCACCCTGCCCCACTGACCGTACGCCGAGGAGTGAACGAAACTGCACGGTTTGCCGCGATGTTCGCCCCAGGCGAGCTCGATGCGGTCGGCGACGAAGAACGGCCCTGCACCAAACGTGCGGTTCATCGACACGGCGGCCTTGCGCACGTCATCGACGAAATAGGCCACCTGCACGATCTTCCCGCTCAGCACGGCAGCGCTCCTGCGCGCCACGGCAGCGCGCCTGCGCGCCACGGCAGCGCACCCGCGCGCCACCGCTGCTTTGCGGCGAAGCCACAGGTTCTGCAGAAGGGCCGTTTGTGTAACATGCGTTGCGAGCCTACCAAGAAAAGGCGGCGGAGAGTCCATGTCCATCGCGACCGCAATCTGGGCGGAGCAGTCGCCCGATGAAACGGCCTTGTGCGACGAACGTAGCGTGCTCACCTGGCGCAATGTCGATGCGATGCTCAATCGATCGACCAATGCGCTTCTGGCGTGCGGTTTGAAGCCGGGAGAGCGTGCAGCCGTGTTCGCCGAGAATTCCGCCGAAACCGTCCTGGCGCATCTCTCGGGCATTCTCGCGGGCATCTCGACGGTACCCGTCAATTTTCATCTCACCGCGGCAGAGCTTGCGTACATCCTCGAAGATTCGCGGGCCGGCGTGCTGTTCGTCGGCCCGGAGACCGCCACCGTCGGCCTGGAAGCCGCCCGTGCCGCAGGCGTGCGCTCGGTGATCGGTTGGCGATGCGATCCAGACGCCGCGCTCACGCCATGGACCGAGTTCGTTGCCAGCGGCGCCGATACCGAACCGCCGACCGACCGACCACCTCAGCCGTTTCTGCACTACACGTCGGGCACCACGGGTCGCCCCAAAGGTGCGGAAACTCCGCCAACGATGTTCGCGGGTGGCGCGACCGTCGCAGAGCACATTGGCCTCGTTCGCAGCAACCCGCGTTTCACCGAGCGCGGTGTGTCTCTCGTCGTGAGCCCGCTCTACCACACGGGGCCGCTCGGCAGCGTTCGCGCGCTGGCTGTCGGCCAATCGCTGGTCGTGCTCGGCCGCTTCAATGCGGAGAACGTGTTGAAGGCCATCGACACGCACAAGGTCACGAGCACTTTGATGGTGCCGACGCACTTTCAACGGCTCCTTGCGCTGCCCGAGGTGGTGCGCGGAAGGTACGACGTGTCGAGCCTGAAACTCGTGAGTCACACGGGTGCTGCGTGTCCCATCGACGTGAAGCGCGCCATGATCGAATGGTTCGGTCCCGTGTTCTTCGAAGCCTATGGTGCAACCGAAGCGGGCAGCACCAATGCGATCACTTCCGAGGAATGGCTCGCACACCCCGGTTCGGTCGGCAAGACGCTGCCGCCGTTCGAGTGCCTGATCCTCGACGAAGATGGCAGAGAGCTGCCGACCGGCCAGGCCGGTCAGATCTTCTTCCGAGACACCACCGGCCGCGGCATCATCTATCACAACGATGCAGAGAAGACGAAGGCGGCCCATCGTGAACCGGGTGTATTCACACTTGGCGAAATCGGCTATCTCGACGGCGAAGGCTATCTCTTCATCACCGACCGTTCGTCCGACATGGTCGTCTCCGGCGGCGTCAACATCTATCCCGCTGAAACCGAACAGGCCCTGCTCGAACATCCCGCTGTTGCCGACTGTGCGGTCATCGGCGTGCCGAACAAGGAAATGGGTGAAGAGCTCAAGGCACTGATCATTCTCAAGGAGGGCGCGCAGCCGCCATCCGAAAAGGATCTCGATCAGTTCTGCCGCAGAACGCTCGCCGGCTACAAATGCCCGCGGTCCTACGACTTCGTCGCCGACATCGGCCGCAACACGATGGGCAAAGTCAACAAACGCAAACTCCGCGCGCCCTATTGGCCAACGGAGCGCAGCATCGGTT
>JBFKCZ010000334.1:0-4141 GCA_041620035.1 Pseudomonadales bacterium | reverse complement strand
GGAAGAGACCGGCCTGCCGGTGATCATCGCCGACGACCCGCTCACCTGTGTGGCGCGTGGCGGCGGCAAAGCGCTCGAACTCATGGACGCGGCGGGTAACGCCGACCTTCTCTCCACTGAATGATCGCGGTGCGAGGTGAGCGCCTCGGTCAGACTTTCCCGTTGAGGCTCTCATCAAGGCGCTATTCCTAAGAGAGTCCGGCGCCGGCTATCTGCTGCTGGCGTTGGCAATCCTGTCCGTGCTGCTGCTCGTGATCGATCTCAATTCCCGACTGTTGGAACCCGTCCGCGGCTGGATTGCCAGTGTAGTCAGTCCGATCTATTTCATCGCGGAGTCGCCGTACGACGTATCCCGTGGCGTTGGTGAGACATTTGCGAGTCGCAGCGCGCTGCAGGAAGACAACGAACATTTGCGGCGGCGAGTGCTCGAGCTGTCGCAGATCTCCCAGCAGTTCGTCGCGTTGCGCGACGAGAACGCGCGGCTCAGGGAACTGCTGGGGTCGCGGCGGCGTCTCGGGGCGGAGGTGCTGGTCGCGGAACTCGTGGGCGTCGTGCCGGCGCCGAATACGCTGCAGGTCGAGATCGACAAGGGCAGCCGGGCGGGCGTCTACGTCGGTCAGGCAGTGATCGACGCGGACGGTCTGTTCGGACAGGTTGTCGAGGTGTCCGCGTTCGCGAGTCGGGTGATGCTGGTTGCCGATGTATCTCACGCCGTGCCGGTCCAGATCATGCGCAACGAGTTCCGCTCCATTGCGGCGGGCACCGGTCGTCTGGACGAACTCGAACTCGAGTACGTGCCGATCACCGCCGACATCGTGGAAGGCGACATCATGGTGAGTTCCGGTCTCGGCGGGCGGTTCCCGCGTGGCTATCCGGTGGGCGTCGTGACCTCGGTGGTCGTGGATCCGACGGTGCCGTTTGCGCAGGTGCGGGCGAGGCCCTTGGCGGCTCTCGATCGCAGCCGCCATGTACTGCTCGTGTTCGAAGTGAAGGACGCGGCGGCGCCCGACGATGCCGACTCGGCTGCGGCTGAACCGGCCGAGGAATTGCCTGAGGAAGTCGCGCCATGAATCCGTTCAATGGCGGCTGGGTGATCATCGTTTCCTTGATCGTGGCGATGATACTCGCCGTCGTGCACCTGCCGGAGACGGCCCCGCAGTGGCTGGGATGGCTGCGCCCGGGATGGATTCTGCTGGTGGTCTTCTACTGGGTCATGGCGCTGCCGCAGCGGTTCGGCATGATTTCGGCGTGGGTGACCGGGCTCATGGTCGATGTGCTGTACGCCGATCCGCTGGGGGTGAATGGCTTTTGCCTTGCTGCGCTCACCTACGTGACGTGGTCGTTCTATGAACGCCTGCGCATGTACTCGGTCGCGCAGCAGTGCGTCGTGGTGTTCGTGATGGTGCTTGGGGTGGACGTCGTCCGCATGCTCGTTCAGGCGTTCGCGCGTGATGGCGGATTCACCTGGTTGGTTTTTCTGCCGGCGCTCATGAGCATCTTCGCGTGGCCACTCGTTTCGGCGGTACTGGCGGGCGTGCGGCGTCAGATCCAGGTGGAGTGACCCGATGGTGCAGGTCGTACTCGCTTCGAGCTCACCCCGACGCGCGGAGTTGCTCGCGGCGATCGGCATCCGATTCACCGTGATGCCGGCGTCGATCGACGAAACTGTGCGCAGCGGCGAGTCCCCGGTGGCACTGGTCGACCGCCTGGCGCGTGAAAAGGCCGGCGCCGTCGTGCGGCGCGCTGGCGGCGTCCCCGTGCTGGCAGCGGACACGATCGTCGTGGTCGACGACGAGGTGCTGGGCAAACCACGAGACCAGGACGATGGCATGGCGATGCTCGCGCGGCTGTCGGACCGGGTTCACGAAGTCATCACGGCGGTTGCCGTGGCGAGCGGCGATCGCACCGAGTCGCGACGCACGCTCACCCGCGTGCGGTTTCGCGTGGTCGATCGCGCCGAAGCAATGGCGTATTGGCAAACCGGTGAACCGCGCGACAAGGCCGGGGGTTATGGCATCCAAGGTATTGGGGGTATATTTGTTACCCACATCGAGGGCAGCTATAGCGGAGTCGTTGGATTGCCGATAGCTGAAACGGACGGTTTGCTGCGCGCCTTCGGCGTGAACACCTGGCGGTATCGTGGTGGTTGAGGTCGCCGATGGACGAAGATCTGCTCATCAACGTCAGCGGATTCGAAACCCGTGTGGCATTGCTCCAGAACCATGTACTGACTGAGGTGCATCTGCAGCGGTCTGGCCCGTACAGCCTGACCGGCAACATCTACAAGGGTCGCGTCGAACGCATCCTGCCGGGCATGCAGGCCGCTTTCGTCAACATCGGCGTTGGCAGACCCGGTTTCCTGCACGCCCGCGACATCGACTCGCCGCGCGTGACGGTCGCCGAACCAGAACCGGAAGTCCCGGACATCCGCGATCTGGTCACCGAAGGTCAGTCCATTCTCGTGCAGATCGCGAAAGACCCCATCGCCAGCAAGGGCGCGCGGCTCACCACCCAACTCGCGCTCGCGAGCCGGTTCCTCGTTCACATGCCGTTCAGCAACCATCTGGGAATCTCCCAACGCATCGACGATGAATCGGAGCGAGAGAGGTTGCGCGTATCGACCGACATGGCCCGCGCGGCCGCGGGTGCTGCGGCGGCGGGCGTCATCGTCCGCACGGCGGCCGAGGGCGCGACGGACGAGCAGCTCAGCACGGACTTCGCCGTCCTCATGCGCATCTGGCAGAAGGTCTCGGAGCGTGCGGCCGCGGCCAGTGCCCCCGCGCTCGTCTACCAGGAACTCCCGGTCCATACGCGGGTCGTGCGCGATCTCGTGAGTCCCGCCATTCGCTCGGTGCTGATCGACGAGGCGGACACGTACGAGCGGGTCCGCAATTTCGCTGCGGAGTTCGTTCCCGAGTTCGTAGATCGGATCCTTCGTTACGACGATGCGGTGCCGCTGTTCGATCGCTACGGCGTGGAAGACGACCTCGAACGTGCACTGGGCAGCCGCGTGCCGCTGCGCTGCGGCGGCCATCTCGTGATCGAACAGACCGAGGCGATGACCACGGTGGACGTGAATACCGGCGGGTTCGTCGGTGCCCGCAGCCTGGAGGACACGGTCTATCGGACGAATTTGGAAGCTGCGGCGGCGATTCCGCGCCAGCTGCGACTGCGCAACCTCGGTGGCATCATCGTCATCGACTTCATCGACATGACGGAAGAGGAGCATCAGCGTCAGGTGTTGCGGGCGCTCGAGAAGGCCTGCGAGAGCGATCCGGGACGCATCCGCATCTCTCCCATTTCGGCGCTGGGGCTCGTGGAGATGAGCCGCAAGCGCACGCGTGAGAGTCTCGCGAGACAGCTCTGTCGGCCTTGCGATGCCTGCCAGGGTCGCGGGGTCGTGAAGACCGCCGAGTCGGTCTGCTTCGAGATCTTTCGCGCGATCGCACGCGACGTTCGCGCTGCCGCGAAACAGGCTCGTGCGAGCGGGCCCGACGGACGCGGGGAATACCTGGTGCGCGCATGCCAGGACGTGGTCGATCGATTGCTCGATGAAGAGCGCGCCAGCGTCGCCTGCCTCGTCGATCAGATCGGCGGCGACATCCGCTTTCAGGTGGAACCAAGCTACACGGCAGAACAGTTCGACGTAGTGCTGGTGCGTGGTGTAGCCCGCTAAGGGCAGGAGCACGCATGGTCCGTCCAACGCCGTCGTCCGATCGATACCCGAGATCGCTCGCGTGAAGAGCGTCTTGCGAGCGCTGTTGCTGTTCGTGAACGTGTGCGCCGTGCTCCTCGCGGCGGTCACCGTAACGGGCCGCGTGCTCGTCACCTGGGTGGACGATTTCGAGCCCCGCATCAACGAGATGCTGGACCAGCGCAACATCCAGCTGCGTGAATTGTCGGCGTCCTGGCACGGCCTGAATCCAATCCTGACGGCCGCCAGTGTCCGGTTCCCGGGCGGCTACGCCGAGCGTATGACCTTCGAGTTCGATCTCATCGAAACGGTTCTGAACGGTGCCATCGTTGCCCGTCATCTGAACGTCGATGCACTCGAAATGATGGTGGTAAGAACCGCGGAAGGTCGATGGACGCTGGCGGGAGCCGACCCGGCCGGTGCCGGTGGCTTCGATGCCATGCCGCT
>JBFKCZ010000333.1:0-4146 GCA_041620035.1 Pseudomonadales bacterium | reverse complement strand
TCGGTGCGACGGCGGCCGCGGACTTTTCGGCCTCGATCACGCGTGCGGCGGCATTGCGCACACCCGCGTTCTATCTCCTGGTCGTTGCGTTTGGCCTCTTCACCATCAACATCGGCGTGATGCTCTTGCAGACCATTCACTACCTCATCGACGCCGGCTACAGCGCCACTACCGCCGCATTCATGATCACGGTCGCATCGATTCCGGCGCTCGTCTCGAAGCCGATCTGGGGCCACTTCATCGACCGCACGGAGCCGCGACCCCTCGCGGCGGGCGGCGCCGCATTGACGGGCCTTTCGGTGCTCGTGATCGTCGCCAGCGTGCATGCCGGAGCGCTCTCCGGGGTCTACGCGGGCTACTTCCTTCTGGGCTGTGGCTGGGGCGGCATGATTCCGCTGTCGGAAGTGATCTGGGCGCGGTTCTTCGGTCGTCGCTATCTCGGCGCGGTGCGCAGCGCGGCGCTACCGTTCTCGCTGATCTTTGCTGCCGGCGCTCCGCTCGCGGTTTCGTACTATCACGACGTCATCGGCGATTATGTGGGCGCGCTGCTCATCATCGCGGCGGCCAACCTCGTGTCAGCCGTGCTGATACTCAAGATCCCCAAGCCTGTGACAGTGACTTCCTAGCTCTCAGGGGCGATACCAGATCGGTGATGACCAGGCCCGCTCCTGAATGGTCGCATGGAGGTCCGGACGGGGTTCGACCCCGGCGCGCAGCGCATCCCACGTCGACCAGCGACAGGTCGGGTTCTCGAGCACGCGAACGTAGTAGAAGGCGCGCTGATTCGAGTCGAACGTCGGATCGGTCCACAAAGTCTTGAGTTCCGCGGCGCCCTTGTCCGGCGTGATGGAACAGTCCGCGAGGTTCACCGTCGCACCGTTGTCGGGGCAGCGGTGTGTCTTCGCATCGACGACGCCACCGTCGGAGCAGGCGACGTCGAACACGCGTTCCTGGGACTTGCCGCCGGCCATCCAGCCCTTGACGACCTGCACGCGCTGCAGCTTGGCGCTGCCGGCGTCGGCGGCGGCCCATACCAGGAACTTCGGCGTGCCACCGTCGTGCGCCAGCAGGTCGCCGCCCATCGCCACACCTTTCGCATAGGCGGTCTTGATGACGTCGGGTGCGTTCGTCATCGCATCGGTGTAGTCGTAGCTGGCGAAGAACCGCACCCGCATGCGGGGGCCGGTGGTGGCGAAGGTTTCCTTGCGACGGAACGCATCGAACAGGCTGTCGCGCGTGTTCTCTTCGGCCCACACGCCAGCGAGACCCGACGCACTCCAGTAGTGGTAGTAGTTGGTGGTGTAGCGGTTGCCGTCGGCGTCCGGCTTGTCGAGCGGCACCGAGCCACGCTGCTGCGGCGTTGCATCGAGCATGCCCACCTTGCTCCAGTAGTCGTTTTCCTCGAACGACCCGCCGCCGACGTGGGTGTCGCTCGAACCGATGAGGCCGAAGCGATACGGATTGAAGCCGCTGCTTTCTTCCATGGTGAGGCCGCGGCCGAGCGCATCGCGTACATAGCTGCCGGGCGGTTCACTCGCCAGCGTGCTCGCCACGCGCAGCGGCATGATCTCGAAATCCGCCCATTCGTCGTTCGGCGACAGTGCGGGATGGGTGTCTGACGTACCTTTGACCTGCGTAATTTCCACGAGCGGCTCGTTGCGCATGCGCTGTTCCGCGTAAGCGGCGTTGAGGGGCTTGCCCTCGAAGTCGACCAGCGCAAACATCTGGCCGTTGGATCCGTTCGAGTTGTGCGGAATGGCCAGCGCCTCGTGCCCCGCTGCGCGTTCGGCATCCATCCAGTCCCACAGGTCTTCGGGGTTCATGGAGTCCAAGCGACTGAACGGTATTGCAGGGGCTGCCTTGCTGCGGAACACCACGTTGCGATGCAGGTTCTGCGAGTCGGGCCCCGGGGTGTACTCGTAAGCGATGAAGGTCGTGAACCGGCCCGGGTCGTTGTGGCGTTCGGCCGACGCTTTGATGTCGGCCCATGCCGACTTGACGACGTCCGTGTCGAGAATCTCACCGTGCCGGGTGCCATCGAGGTACGGGCGAATGCCCTGGAATGCGAGCTGACGTTCCTCGGCGGTCTTCGCGTCGGCGAACGCCTTCATGACCGGAATCTTCGACACGGGTGAACTCGGATCCGCGGCTGCGGGCATCATGCCCAGAAACATCGCGTGGTCGGTGACACCCTGAAAGTCGAGCGGCGCGCGCAACTTGATCTCGAAGCCGGCGGGATGCGCGATCGCATCACCTTTTGCAAACCGATAAGCGTCGTCGGGTGTGGCACGTACCCCGAAGATGAACGCATCGAAGGAGTATTTCGTATGCACGTGCAGGTCGCCGAAGTAGGCATTGCGATCGGGATTGGGCGGCGGCGTGGCGGGCACAGCCGGCGCGGGTGGCACGGTGGGTGTTGGTGGCGGTGCCGGCGGTGGTTCGGAACACGCGACGATGGCGGTGAGCAAGGCCGAGGCAACGATGGATCTGTGCATGAGTCCCTCCCCGATAGCGATCACGCCTGGCGAGCCTAGCGCAAGCGCGCTTCGAAAGCAGCGTACCTGCGCCTTGCAATCCGAAGAGTCAGCCGGGAGCATGGCGCCGCGCGTCGCCACTGCGGCCCGCATTCGAACACAGGAAGCGATGCATACACGGAGCTCATCAATGCCGAAGGAGTGCACCTGAGATGGCGCGACTCGTTCTCGCCAGCGCTCTCGACGGTGCCGCCCGGCAGCGACCCTGGTTGCGACGACTGCTGTTCGGCTTCGAGGCGGCTGTGGTGTACGCGTGCTGGTATCTCTTCAAGGCGTTGTCACCCGAGCGTGCTTCGCGCCTGGGCCGTCGCATCGTCGCGTTTCTGGGCCCGCGATCGGCCAAGGCCGCTCTGCTCAAGGCCAACCTCGCCATTGCGCTCCCCGATCGGGATGCCGCGGAGATCGATCGGCTCGCGCGTGCGCTGTGGGGCAACGTCGGCGCCGTTTTCGGTGAGTATCCGCACCTCACGGCGATCGGCAGGCCCGGCAGCGATCGTCTGGAAGTAGTCGATGAATGCGGTCTGGAGAAGTACCGGAGCGGTGGGGGGCGGCGTGGCGTCTTCTTCGGTGCGCACCTCGCCAACTGGGAGATCATGGGCATCGGGCTCGCGCGCGCCGGTGTGCCGATCATGGCGCTGTACGCGCCGCTGCAGAACGAGATCATCGGTCGGCTGATGGCCCAAGCGCGAACGCAACTCGGCTGTGTGATGCTGCCGCGCGACGCCTCGTTGCGGCCGCTGCTCAAGCACGTTGCGGACGGCGGCAGCCTGGGTCTCCTGGTCGACGTCAAGGTGGGCGAGGGTCTCGAGGTGCCGTTCTTCGACTTACCGATGTGCGTGAGTCCAACACCGGCGCGCCTCGCTGCGCGCTACGACTGCGATCTGATACCCATCGTGACCGAGCGCCTTGGCGATGCCCGCTATCGATTCACCGTACGTCCGCCGCTGCCGGCCCCTCCGCCGGGCACGGATGAGGAGCAGTTGCTCTGGCGTACCCGGGCCATGATCGAGACGGTGGAGGCGCTGATCCGGAGTCAGCCCGACGAATGGCTCGCGACCAATCGCCGCTGGCCGAAGTCGGTGTACGCCAGACCGCAGTGAACGGCGTCGCAAATGCCGGTACGTGGATGTACGCAGCCTCACCGCCGCCGGCCGGTGCTTCGTCGTTCGGCCATATCCCGTTAGAATGGCCGCCGTCGAAAACCCGGCGGAAGTCATGGAATCGTTGATCCTCGTGCTTCTCCTCGTCGCAGCCGTTGCGGGCCTGGTCGTGTTCGGCAAACGATGGTTCGAGGCGCTGCCCAAGAAAAAGAAGAAGAAGCTCTTCACCAAGACGGTTAACGATGTGTTCACCTGGTTCGAAGACAAGGGTCTCATGAAGCGAACGAGTGCCTTCAACCGGGACTATCACCGTGATTACCCGGCGCTGCGCACGCTCGAGGCCGGCTATGCCGACGTTCGCGACGAATGTCTGAAACTCCTGGACATGAAGGATCGGCTGACCGACGTGCGATCGCTCGGCGCCGGCTACACGGAAGGCGGCATTCACACCGCCAAGTGGAAGGCATTCATGTTCAAGTCCGGCGACTTCATCGAAGAGAACTGTGCCCGCG
>JBFKCZ010000332.1:0-4147 GCA_041620035.1 Pseudomonadales bacterium | reverse complement strand
CGCGACGACGTCGGGATGCGGCTTGTACACCACGTACGCACCGGGATTCGTTTGCCGCACGGTCATCAGGAGGTCGTGGTTGGTGGCAATGTTGCGTGTTCCGCAGGCGATCGACGCATCGCTCTCCACCTGACCGGGCACGAGCACGACGTGCGCCGCACCGGGCGGTCGCTGCCAACCCGATCGACCGACGTTGTACTTCGTGACGCCCGTGGCGACGATTCGCCGCCGCAAGCTCTGTGCGCGCGCGATCAGCGCTTCATCAAAGGTCTCGTGCTGCAGCAGATGTTCGAGATCAGACTCGGCACGCGGATCGTAGTAGATTCCGCGCCGATCCATCACCCACGACACGGGTCGCACCAGATCGGCGCCAAGCCCCACCGAGCGCAGGAACCCGTCTTCCAGACGCACCACGTCGGTGGCCGCGCCCGCATCGCGGCGGCCCCATACCGCAACCGGCCCGTCACCCGCACTCGCCGAGGTCGCGAAGCGCACCGTGCTGCCGCCGAAGAACGCGCGCACCGTCGGCTTCTTCCAGCGGGAGAATCCGACCGCGCGAATCCGTTCTGGAAATCGGCTCCGCATGCGCCGCTGCAGCGCAAGCCAGTCGGCGACCCGTTCGGCCTCGCAGCGGCTGCCCGTCTCCGGATCGCGATAACGCGGATACTCGATCAACGCCGCATGCACCAGATCCGTCGCGGCAACCGTACACCGCGAGCGGCGCTCGGGTCTGCTCAAGTGATCCGCGGTCAATCCCCAGCCGGCATAGAACGGCATACCGAACACGCGCACCGGTTTGTTCCACAGCAGCGCTTCGAATCCCATTTGCGATGTCACCGCATAGACGGCCTCGGCGCGCTGCAGCAGCATCGCCGGATGCGACTCACCGGCAATCACGGTGACGCGTGCCGCGGCACCCGCCGACAGCGTGTCGAAATGCCCGCGTCGTCGGCCCGCGACCACGTCGGGGTGCACTTTGAGCAGCACCGGAGTCCCCGGATGCTCATCGAGCGCGGCTTCGAGCATGAGCGCAAAGCGCTCACCGTCCGCCAGTCCGCAGCCGATGGATGCATCCCCTTCGGTTTGATCGACGACGAGCACATAGGACGCCAGCGGCGGTTCGACATCGCGGGCGTGGTTGTACTTGCTCAATCGCCCGAACTGCCAGCTCGCCACGAGGCGATCTGCTCGTTCACGCTGGGCGTGCGAGTGCGGCGTCGCGACGAGTTGCTCCAGACGTGACGGCGCGGTCGCGTCGTAGTAGATGCCGAGATCGTCCACGACGACCGACAGCGGCGGATCGACGTGACCCAATCCTAAGGATCGGAGAAATCCATCCTCGAGACAGAGAAACGGAACGCCGAGGTCCCGCGCCACGCGACGCGCGCGCCGGGCGTGACGGCGGCGCCCCCAACCGAGCGTCGCCGTCAGATCGGACGGCGTACCGAAACGGGCCGCGACAATCTCGCCGCCCATGAAGCACGCAAGCCCAGGCAGCCGACGCAGCCCCCGATTGAAGACGCCGTAGCGATTCATGCGGCCGCCGATTCGCTGCCCGCCAGCGTCCGAGTCAGAATCGCGGCGATGTCGTTGCGCGGCACGCCGAGATCGATTGCGACACGGGCGATGAAGTCCGTGTGCAGCATGCGGATCTGCACCGGAATCGCCGGCAGCTCGAGTGCCTGCGCAATGGCAAGACGATGCTGCCCCCCCGGCAGACGCACGGGTTCTCCGTGCGGCCCGAGTGCGATCCCGACATCGCGGGCTGCGCCGCGGCCATGGCGCAACAGACCGCGCACGCGAATCGATGCGAACAGCGCAACGAACCTCTCGAAGTAGGCATCGACGTCGGCGCGGGTACGGAGTCGCCGATGCTGTCGGACCGTGGCTTCACCGCGAGCGGCGCGCGCAACCATGTCCGCATAAACGGCTGTGGATCGATAGTCCATCGCGTGGGCAGCGAGCTCGATCGCTTCCCGATGGACGGGCGTGGTCTCGATGCGGCGGAGAACTCCCCGCCAATCTCCCGCGAACAGTGCGTGGTCGCTCGTGTGTCGCCGTACCCCGTCGATTACCAGCCAGTCCGGCAGCACCCGGCTGATGCGGACGGGTGGGATGTCGACGTCGAGATGTTCGCCCAGGCAGGCATGAAGCCAGCGCGGATGCAGATAGAGCCCCGTGCCGGATCGTTGCGCGCGAGCCATCGCGCCGCGATACATCGAGCGAACCAGCCAGGGCCCCTCGATGGCCGCAAACATCCGCCAGGCGAAGTTGCGACGCCTTCGACGCCGACCATCGGCACGCCTCACGTCCGCAGCGAGTACCACCTGCAATCGCGAATTCAAAACGCCACCTCGGCAACCCGATCGAGTCGCTGGGCCCAGGTGAAGTGCTTCGCTACATGTTCGGCACCGGCGGCAGCTCGATCGAGATCGAGCTGACTGGGCCCGTGCCGCAGCCGCGCGAACAGCTCGCGCGTCTCTTCGGCATTGGTGACGACGTGGCAGAAGTCGCGAAACAGCAGATCCACAGAGCGGGCGGGCGTCGTCACGGCTATGCCGCCGCAGGCGAGAATCTCCAGCAAGCGCCGCGAGAACATCGTCGGAGAATCTTCCACGGTGTTGACGTTCAGCGACACGAGAAAGTGCTTGTAGACGTTCGCCGTGGCGGCGTGATGCACCGCAGGCTGCACGTCCAGATCGCGCAGGGCAGGATAGCGGTAGTTGCTCGATTGCCGTGCGGAGTTGCGGTCGAACACTGTCAGTCCGAGGGCTTCGGCAGCACCCTCGAAGAGCATGTGCTGCCAATGGCGGCGCCGGCTGTGGATGTGATGGCTGTAGCTGCCCAGGAAGTTGGCGCGGTGCGCCTTGAAATCGAAGCCGCTGAAACTGTGCAGGTGAGGCTGCACCGCGAACATCAACGAATGTACGGATGCCCCTTCGCCCATCGCAGTGCGATACCGCTCGATGCAGGTTTCATCGACGGTGAACACGTGATCGAAGAGCTTCGCGCTCTCGACGAACCGTTCGAAGTGCACGCCGTCTTCCTTGTTCCAGAACACGGTTGGAATACCGAGATCGCGGGCATAGGCGACGACCTTTGCCAAGGTCCGGTTGTTGCGGCGTGGATGATCCGGGTAGGAGGCAACCCGGTACTTCCATGCGTCGCGATAGCCGTTCCACACCGACTCCACAAACAGCATGTCGGGTCGGTGACGCCTCAGAACCCAGCGGTAGTTGAGCGGCGTGACTGGCAGCGTGCGGCACTGCTTGGATAGGCACGTGCTGGTCAACTCATCGGCAATGAGACCTATAGAGAGCGCAGCACTGGTTTCCATGACCGCCTATACCTGCCCCAAGGGGTTCTCGATCAACGCCAACTCACGGTCGATTACGAGCCCGGCGGCAGTGGTCGCCACGACGCGCGCGCGCGCGGCTGCGGACATCGCCAGAAACCGCGCCGGCGATTCGTACAACGCGGCGATCCCGTCGGCGAGCGCGATATGGTCTTCGGCGGGCGCGAGGATGCCGCAACTCTCGTCGACAAACTCCGGAACCGCCGCAACGGCCGAAGTGACGGGCACGAGACCGGACGCCATGGCCTCGTCACGGGACACCCCGTGCGTGTCCATGCGCGTTGGGCAGAGCAGAATTCCGTGCGATCGGTGCACGGTCGCGATCTGCGAGTGGGTGAGGAAACCGCGCTCGATGGTGACGTTCGCAAACCCTCTCAGTGGCGCGAGTGTCTCGTCGAACAAGGGGCCGTCGCCCATCACCGTGAAGTTGAGCTCCGAAAAGAACTCGCGACTGGAGAGCTCGATGATCGCTTTGACCATCAGGTCATTGGCGTAGGTCGGCGACGTGTAGGGACGAATCGACAGGATGCGCTTGCGCTGTTCAGCGGTCTTGGCAGCGTACGCGAAGACCTCCGTGTCGATGGGATTGTGAATGATCGAGTACTGGCTAGCCGGGAGCCTGAAGCCCAGGTCGCTCATCACCTGCTCGGCGAAGTACTTGGACACGAAGACGAGATGCAGGTTGGGCGGCATGTATCGCAGCAACACGCGCCAGAAGTTGATGCGCTCCTTGCTCCTGTGCTGCGCTTCTACACGTTCGGCTGCGGTCGTGTAATTGAACTCACGCCGATG
>JBFKCZ010000331.1:0-4161 GCA_041620035.1 Pseudomonadales bacterium | reverse complement strand
GTAGGCAGCCATGAGGTCACGCGCGATTCGGTCGTGGCGGGCCAGCAGGTCGGCGGCCGTGGCGTCGCCTGCCCGTTCCACCAGGCGGGTACTGCCCACGAGATCGCACAGGAGCAGCGTGCGGATCGCAGGGCTCGAAGCATCGCGTGACGTATTGATGGGCATCCTCGTTCAGTGGAAATGCAGATCAGTTGGCGCAGGTTAGGGGCTGGGTGCGTGCGTGGGCAAGCCTCTATGCTCGGACCATGCACGGATTGGTTGCTTCGAGGAGAGCTCACCCACCTGTCCAATGAAATCATTGGCTTACAAGTCACACCAACAATGTGGCTGAGCTGCGCGAGGCTAGGTCGACGGTGACTCACCCACTGCCAATTGACTTTCCTCGATTCACCGTCCCATGCTCAGGGCGTCCACTTCGGAGGGGATTCCATGCATTGCCGCTTCGTTCTCGTCGTTTCTCTCGCCTTTGCGACACCATTTGCCTTCGCTGCCGATCACCGCGATGCACCGCTCATCAACTACGATGCCACCGCGGATCTGAACGATCTCTACGTGTTCGCCAATCCGAACGATCCCAACAGGACCGTGCTGGCGCTCACCGTGAATCCGTTCAGTGCGCCCGGAAACGCGCACTCGTTCGCACCGGACGTGCTGTATCAGTTCAAGATCGACAACACCGGCGACTTCCAGGAAGACCTGGTGATTCAAGCGACCTTCACCGCCGCCGTGCCTGGCGTACCGCAACGGGTGACGGTACACGGGCCAACGCGCAAACACGGTGGCAGGGGCACCGCCGATTTCGTGCTGCCGCGGCGCGGCGGACCGATGTTGAACGGCCCCACCGGCGCGATTCTCTCTGACCCGGCGAGCGGTGTGCGGGTTTTCACCGGATTGCGGGATGACCCCTTCTTCTTCGATTCGACTGCAACAGCACCTTTCCTCGGCCTCAATGCGTTGCCGACACCGGCGCGATCACCGCTCGGCGGTGGCAGCGAGGCCCGCGACTTTTTCGGCGGCTTCAACGTGACAGCTCTGGTCATCGAACTGCCCAATGGTCTTCTGCGCGGGGCCACCGGTGACATGGTGCGCATCTGGGCTACGACATCGCGGCAGCTGCTGCAGATCACGAACTATCATCGGCCACATGACAAGGCACCGCCGGGGCCGTGGGTTCAGATCGAACGCACCGCGCTGCCCGGCTACAACACCGTCTTCATTCCCAACGGCGCACGCGGCGGCTACGACCTGAAGCCGGGCACCAACCTGCCCAACCCGCCGAGCCGTCAGGACGCATTCAACCGGGGCGTTCCCGCGAACGATGCAACGGACTTCTTCCCCGATGTGCTCGCGACTGCCATCGTGCTCGACACGCTGGGCAATCTCGATCGCTACTTCACGGTGCTGAGTAATGATCCCAACGATACGATTCTGGCGCGCATTCAGCGTGACGTGGCCACCTTCGAGTTGGGTAACGCGTCCGCTGGTTTCGAAGCACTGAATGGCCGGCGTCTCGCCGACGATGTCATCGACGTACTGCTCGCGCTCGGCAGCGGTATCGGTGCCGCCGCCGACGGCGTGAGCCGTAACGACGTTGCCGCGGGGGTCGTCGATCCGGTCTCGGGTCTCACCACCGATACCACCGGGTTCCTGCCCAACTTCCCGTTCCTGGCCCCGCCGAAGCTGCCGAACGTGGCGATCGCTCCACGGGGAGGCAACTGACGCACGGGATCATTGCCGCGCTGTCGCGACTGCTGCTCGCAGCGGTCGCGATCGCGCCCACTTCCTGCCTGAGCGCAGAAAGCCAGGCCGATCACGACATCGCGTTCTTCACGGAACGGATGGAGGCGGACGCCTACGACGCGTACTCGCCGGTGCGACTCAGCATCGCGTACCTGCGCAAGGCGCAGGAGTCGGGTGACGACACGATGTATGCGAAGGCGGAAGAGGCTGCGCGACGCGCCCTCACGATACGGCCGGACTACGCATCTGCCCGCCTGCTGCTCGCACAATCGTTGTCCGCTCAACACCGATTCGGCGAAGCCATCGCCGAGGCGGAATCGGGACGCGCAAGTGCGCCGGAGGACTACCATCTCACCGCAGTGCTCGCCGATGCCTGGCTCAGCAAGGGTGATCTGGCCAGAGCCGAAGCCGAGATCGAACGTCTCGACCGTGCGGCACCCCGGCTTCAGGTGCTCGTGTTGCGTGCAAACCTCCAGGAGGCCAGAGGGCAGCACGCTGCTGCGGTACGAACGTTACGCAAGGCGCTCAGGCAGGGCGTGCAGCTTGGCAACGACGACCGCGTGTGGGTGCTGGTGCGCAGCGCGGAGATTCTCACCGCAACCGGTCAGTGGGAAGAAGCGGAGGCGTCGCTGGTGGCCGCATTGCGGCTTGCGCCGAAGTCGCAATACGCACGATCGACGCTCGCGACGCTGCGCGCCGATCAGGATCGCATCGACGACGCCATTGCAATCACCGAAAAGCTCATCGCCGAGCAGCCGCACCCGGAACGATTCGAACTCCTGGCCACACTGCTGGAGCGGGCAGGCAGCACCGATGCCGCGCGCGCCACACGCGACCGGGCGGCCGAGGGCTACGCGGAATCGCTGGCCGCTGGCAGCACGCACGACTTGCGCTTTGCCGCGCGTTTCTATGTCGACGTGTTGCCCGATCCGGAGCGGGCACTCGCCTGCGCGCGGCGTGACCTCGAATTGCGCCAGGACGCACTCGCCTGGGACGCGCTCGCCTGGGCGCTGCACGCCAATGGCGAGTTTGCAGCGGCGGCAGACGCGATGACCCAGGCACTTGCCTCGGGCATTCGCAGCGCGGATGTCTTCTATCACGCGGCGCGCATTCATCTCTCGCTCGGTGACTTGCGAAGCGCAAGGAAGCATCTGCGCGCCGTTCTCGCAGTGAATTCGCGCGACCGGCGCAGAGCGGAAGTGGAACAACTGCTCGCGCACCGCTGAGGAGCGGCCCGCGACGCTGCGTCAGCGAGCGGCGATACGAGCCGCGGCCCGCATCGTCGCTTCGGTCACACCGAATCGATCTTCTCCCCAAGGCATCGGCATCAGCACGGGATGTTCGATTCCCGCTTCAACATACGTTCGCACGAAATCTGTCACCTGCTCTGCCGAGCCAATGAAGTCGATGGCCTGAATCATGCGTTCCGAGATCGCCGCGAGCGCGCCTTCGCGATCCTTCGCAGCATGACGCGCACGTAGCGCGTCCACCTCATCGGCGAATCCGGCGCTGCGAAACAGCTTGGCGTAGCCATCGGCCATGGCGTAGTTGAAGAGATCACGGCGCGCCGAATCGGCGGAGCGCGCAAGATCGCCCACGGCCGCATGCACGTAGGCGAAGATGCGGGCGTCACCACCCTCACGCACGCGGGCCACCGCCGCCGGAACGTGAGAAGCAGGGATGTAATTGAGCAGCACGCCGTCGGCGATCTCGCCGGCCAGCTTCAGCATCTGCGGGTTCAGCGCGGCCATCACGATCTTCGGTCGACGCTCCGCCAGCCGCACAGCCAGGCGAAATCGCTTCACCTGCCAGAAGTCACCTTCGAACGTGACCGACTCGCCCGACAGACACTCCCTGAGCAGCGCCACGTACTCGCGCATCATGGCGATCGGGCGTTCGGCTCGCGGCGCGCCGTGCTGAGAAAGAATGCCGGGGGCCGATACGCCAAGCCCCAACCACACGTCTGCATCAGGGCTCAACGCCTGCAGCGACGCCGCCGACATGGCGGTGAGCGGCGGTGAGCGCAACTGCACCGGAACGATGCCGGTGGCGAGATCGAGTTGCGGCGCAACCGCTGACGCCGCGCCAAGCAGCGTGAACGCATCGGTGCCGGTTGCCTCGACCGTCCACAGCGAGCGGTAACCGAGCTTCACCGCGAGGCGGGCGATGTCGGTGATGGCTCGGGGGCCGAGCACTGCGAGGCTGCCGAAGGTGACGCCAAGCGGCGTCGCCGTTGCGTTGGAATTCATGCCGGGTACTCCAAGGGTGAGCTTGCATGCTAAGTCAACCGCGACCATCGCGACCAAGGGAGGATGTCGCAAAAGTCATCGAAGACACTGTGGGAGCGCCCTTGGAGGGTGTCGCGAAAGTCAGCGCGGCCAATGTGGGAGCGGGCTTGCCCGCGAATAACTCGTTGAATCG
>JBFKCZ010000330.1:0-4188 GCA_041620035.1 Pseudomonadales bacterium | reverse complement strand
GCTGGATCTGGGCGGCGTCGAGCTTCGGCATGGCGTCGTACATGGTTGCACTGCAGATATGGACCTGGCGGCGCATACGACGCGTGACCCTCGCAAGCCATCCGAACTACAGCTCTTGGGTTTCTGGAGCCATCAGTGTGCTGATAGGCATCGTGGTAGTGATCGAAGTATTGAACACCTTCGGCATCGTGGTGGAGCGTGGCATCGGCCCCTACCTGCTTGGCCTCATGGCGTTGCTCTGCCTCTGTGTCGTCATGTTCGTGCGGATGCTGTCCTTCATTGGCCGCCGGTAGACCGGATCGGGTTCGCGTCAGCGCGACTTTGGCGTGTGCTCCTCACCCGTGAACTGATTCACGTACACCTTCCACGGGTAGTGGTCGCCCTCGCCCTTCGAGCCGACCACACGCAGATGCTGAGTGAGGATTCGTCGCCACTGAGTCGACGTGTTGGCCGGGGTCATGTGCGGTGTTTTGCCGTGATGGAACGTGACACCGCCGAATGCCAGCGGGCAGGGCACGACGGTTCCGCCAGGCGGCGGGTCGCAGCACAAGAGATCGCTCTGCAGATGATCGGGCCTTCGATGGGGCAGCACGCCGAGCCGGTGGCCGCGATCGTAGAAGTGCATGCAGCCGTTGCCGACATCGACGTCGTGGAACGGCATCCAGCAGGTGATGCCACGTTCCTCGAGGTTGCGCCCCCAGTAGCCCTCGTCCTGATGCCATTCGGTCGGCGCGCTGCGTCCCGGGGGTTTGGCGAGGAACTGGTCGTACCAGAACTCCACGGGCTGTCCGAGTAACGCACCGGCAAATTCGATGGCCCAGGTTCTGAATCGCGCCGCATGGAGTTCCGGCCAGTGGCGGGTGGGGCTTGCCTGAACGATCTTGAATTCGCGCGCGTCGCGCGGGGTGCCTTTCTCCCAGGCCCAGTCGAAGGCCATGCCGTCGAGATTGGCGAGAATCTCATCGCAATGACCGATGAGACCGTCGAGGTCGGGTGGGTCCACCGCCTCGGCCACCGCAAGCCAGCCGTGCTCCCGGAAGAACGCGATGTCGGCTGCACTGGCGGCTGGGTAGGGCACGGGCCTGGCTGCGTGGTGGTCGGCTGGAACATACACCACCGCCGCCAAAGCGGCACGGCGCGGGCCCGGGCAGCCTTCGAGGGGCTGTCTATACTCAAGAACGCAAAGGCCGGAATCGCAGATGGAACAAGGACTTTCGCGACGCGAACTGGCGGCGTTGGAACGCGCTGTGGGCGCGGTTCGAGCGCGGCCCGGTACGGTGTTGTTCGACATCGGCAGCATCGATGAGGACGAGATCATCCTGCTCGACGGCGAGCTGGAATTGCGCGGCGGTGACGGCCTGGCCCGTCGTGTGCGTGGCGGTGACGCCACCGCTCGCATGCCGCTGGCTCGACTCCGCCCCCGTCAGTATCGCGCGGAGGCGCTGAGCCAGATCCGCTACCTGCGGGTGGGGAGTTCGCTCTGGGCCAAGACGCTCGCGCGCCGGGACCAGGATCTCGCGCCCGACCTCGAAGGCGGCACCTACGAGGTGGCGGAACTTCTGTACGGCGAAGGCGACGATGCCCAGTCTTTGTTCATCAAATTCGCCGAGGCCGTGGCCGCGGATCGCGTTCACCTCCCCAGCCTGCCGACGGTGGCCGTGCACGTGCGGCAGGCGATCAACGCGGATGTCGGGGCGCGCGAGCTCGCGCGCATCATCAACAACGATGCTGCAATCGCCACCAAGATCCTTCGTACGGCCAATAGCCCCCTGTATCGCGGTGCGAACGCCTGCGCCACCGTCAACGATGCGGTAGCCCGCATCGGTATCAACAATGCGCAGCAGGTGGTGACCGCGTTCGCGATGCAGGAGGTGTTCAACGCCAAGGCACCGGCACTGAAACAACGCATGGCGGGGTTGTGGCGCCACACCCAGAGCATCGCCAGCGGTGCGTTCGTGCTGGCGCGTTCGCTCGGGCTGCGTGACTCGGAGGGCGCCATGCTGGCGGGGCTGCTGCATGACATCGGTGCAGTGGCAGTGCTCGCGTATGTCGAAGGTTTCCCCAACGTGTGGCGCGACGAGCAGACCCTGGGCCGCGTGCTCGACGATCTCAAGGGCGAGGCCGGCGCGATGCTGCTCGGTCGCTGGGGTTTCGATGCTTCCCTCGTGCGGCTACCCAAGGAAGTGGACGACTGGCAGCGCGAGTCGACATCGCTCGATGCGTGTGGTTTGTTGCAGATCACGCACTATTGTGTGGACGGCGCGAAGTCGCCGCCGCGCGCGCTTACTGCGGCCGGGGTCACGGCGGATGAACTCGCCCAGCGCTGGGCACAAGCCGCGCCGACGTTGAAGGCCGTGCAGTCGCTCCTGGACGCCGCGCCTTGACGACCCTGGCAAGCCCGGTCCGCATCGGCACGCTGTTGCGCGTCGCGGGCCCGCTTGCGTACTACCGTGGCTGGCAGACCGACGACTTCCGGGCGATCGAACCGCATGCCCACATCGTCGCCATCGAATCGGGCGACGAACTGCTCGACGTGGGCCAGATCGATCCCTACGACTACTTTCTCATCGAAGGTGCGCTGACGCTCGAAGCGGCCGGCTCGCGGCCCCGCAAACTGACTGCTGGCGAACTCGACGCCGGCTTCCCTGTCGCACACCTGCGGCCGAGCCGCTATCGGGTTCGCGCACAGACGCCGTGTCGGCTGCTGCGGGTAGAGCAATCACGCGTGAAGCGTGCTCGCAGTGGGCGCCCCGCGCGCTTTCGCGTCGACGAGACGGCCGTCGACGGCTCGTTCCGGCAGCACCAGCTGGTGGAAGACTTCATGGGTGAACTGAAAGCCGGTCGCATCCAACTGCCGTCGCTGCCGAGCATTGCCGTGAAGATCCGCCGCGCCGTTGCGGCAGACGATTTCGACATGGGCAAGCTCGCAACCATCATCGGGGCCGACCCCGCGATCGCGGCGCGACTGATTCAGGTAGCGAACAGCGCAGTGTTCCGCGGCGAATCGAAGGTGGATTCGCTCAAGGCCGCACTCGTGCGACTCGGTGTCGAACGTAGCCAGAACATGGTTACGTCGCTGGCGATGCGCGGGCTGTATCAGGCGGATCACGCGCACATTCGCGACCGCATGCTGAAGGCTTGGCAGCACGCCGTCGAGATCGCGGCCACCGCCGCGGTGCTCGCGCGGCTCTCACCGGGACTCGGCGAGGACCGGGCCCTGCTGGTGGGTCTCGTTCACGAAATAGGCGCGGTGCCGCTGCTGAAGATGGCTGGTGACTATCTCGATCTCGAAGAGACCCCTGGCCTCATCGACGAGATCGTGCGCGCGCTGACGCCCGAGGTGAGCCGCGTCATCCTCGAGCGCTGGGAGTTTCCGAAGGGTTTCACCGAAGCGGCACTCGAAGCGTCGAACTGGTACTACGACAGTGCCGGCAAGCCGACCTACACCGATCTCATCGTCGTTGCGCACCTGCACACGCTGGTGCGACGCCGTGAGTTCGAGAAACTGCCCCGGATCGATGAAACGCCCGCCTTCGCAAAGCTCGCGGTGGGTGTGCTGTCGCCGCAACTGTCCCTCCTGGTTCTCGACGAAGCGCGCACCAACATTCCGGAGCTGCGCACGCTCCTCGGATAGGAGACTGTCCCCGGAGACGGAGACTCTGCTCCGGGGACAGTCTCCGTCTCCGGGGACAGTTTCCAGTTTCGGCGGAAACTGTGATTGGGGTCCGGTCGGCGCGATTGGGTTCCTCTAGATTCGGGCGGTCTGGTGCGAGCCGATGCAGGAGGCATTGATGCGGCACGTCGTACTGTTGTCGATCCTGGTGATCATGAGCGGATGCCGCGGCGGTCCGACCGTGACCGAGAACCAGTGCTATGCCGGCGACTGGGAGACCCTGGGTTATCGCGACGGCGCTCAGGGACTGCGCAGCTCTCAACTGCTTCAACATCAGGATGCCTGTGTGCCGTACGGCGTGGTGCCGGATCGCGAAGCCTACATGGCGGGCTGGAATGCCGGCGCACTCGAGTACTGTCAGCCGAACAGCGCATTCGAAGTCGGTGAGCTCGGCTATGGCCACGCCAACATCTGTCCGGCGCACCTGCAGTCGGCGTTCACTGCCGCTTACCGTCAGGGGCGCCAGCTCTATCTGGCACGCCGCGACGTGGCGAATCTCGAACAGCTCATCGTCG
>JBFKCZ010000329.1:0-4188 GCA_041620035.1 Pseudomonadales bacterium | reverse complement strand
TTCAACAACCACGCGGGCTCGACCAAGAGTTACGAATACGTCCGCGGCCACCGCGGCGACGTGGTGATGGCCGACTTCGTGCCGGCGCATCCGGAGATCACGGCCGAGTATGCACCCGGTGCACGCGAAGACGTGAAGATGCCCGACGGCTCGACACTCAGGCTGCGCAAGCTCGCGGAGGACTACGATCCCCACGATCGCGTGGCTGCCCTTTCGTATCTGCAGCTCAAGCAGCGCGAAGGCGAGGTGGTGACGGGCCTCCTGTACCTGGATGCCGACGCAACCGACTGTCACAAGATCCTGAATACGGTCGACCAACCCCTCAACTCCCTGACCGAGAAGGATCTCTGTCCCGGCAACGCCGCGCTGGCACCGATCAACGCAAGCTTCCGGTAGGTGTGGGATCGCCCTTCGGAGGGTGTCGTCAAGGTCGGACAGGATGTTGTAGGAGCGAGCCTTGAGCGAGCAACGCTCGCGATTCCCGAGCTCGCGATTGCCTTCCCTTGAGCGAGCTCTGCGCGCGATTCCTGGGAAATCAGTTGGCCATCGCGACCAGGGTCGCTCCCACATTGGCTTCGATGACTTCTGCAACACCCTCCTCGGGCACCCGTTGCAAGGGTGATACATTCCCCGTGTTTGCCGCGCGGTTCCCAATCTTCGATAATCCGCGGCCTCTTCTGAGCTGTTCTCTTCGAGGTTCATCGTGGCGCTACCCACTCTTGACGACTATTTCCCGGACTGGAAGGAGCGCGAAGCGCTCGCCGAGGCGATGATTCCGATCATCGGCGGCCTGTATCGCAGGAACGTCGTCTGCTACTGCTTCGGTCGCGCGCTCTACAACCAGAGTGTGACCAGCATCATGAAGATCCACCGCTACGTTCGTCAGGTGGCCAAGAACGAACTGTCGGAATTCGAGAGCTTTCCCATTCTGAAGGCGCTGTCGGAGCTCGATCTGGGGCCCTCGCACATCGATGTGGGCAAACTCGCGACGCAGTACATGGAGGAGAGCGTCCGCGACGGAATCACGCCGCTCGACTTCGTCAAGCGGGAGTGCGACGAAGTGATCGGCAAGCACAAACCGCCCGTTGAGCGGCCGCAGGACATCGTCCTGTATGGATTCGGTCGAATCGGCCGGTTGCTCGCACGGCTCCTGATCGAGAAGACCGGCAGCGGCCAGCAGCTGCGGCTGCGAGCGATCGTGGTTCGCAAGGCGAGCGACAACGACCTGATGAAGCGCGCAAGCCTGCTGCGTCGCGACTCCGTACACGGCGCCTTCCAGGGAACGATACGGGTCGACGAAGAGAACGGCTGCATCATCGCCAACGGCAACGTCATCCGCGTCATCTACGCGGCGTCGCCCGCAGAAGTCGATTACACGAAGTACGGCATTCAAGACGCCATCATCATCGACAACACCGGAGCCTGGCGCGACCAGAAGGGGCTCGGCGAGCATCTCAAGGCCAAAGGTGCGGCCCGCGTGCTGCTGACGGCGCCGGTGAAGGGCGGATTGAAGAACATCGTTTCCGGCATCAATTCGAACACACTCTCGCGCGATGACCGGATCATCGGCGCGGCGTCGTGCACCACGAATGCGATCGTGCCGGTGCTGCGCGCCGTTCACGACGAGTTCGACATCGTGCACGGGCATATGGAAACCGTGCACGCCTACACGCCCGATCAGAACTTGAGCGACAACTACCACAAGAAGAGCCGCAGGGGTCGAAGCGCGCCGCTCAACATGGTCATCACCGAGACCGGTGCGTCCAGCGCGGTGACGCAACTGCTGCCGGAACTCGAAGGCAAACTGACCGGCAACGCCATCCGCGTGCCGACGCCCGATGTATCACTCGCGATTCTGAACCTCACCCTGGCGCGCAACACGTCGGTGGACGAGGTCAACAACCACATGCGCGATGCATCGCTCTACTCGCAGCTCCAGCGACAGATCGACTACACCGAATCGCCCGAGATGGTGTCGTCGGATTTCATCGGCAATCGCCACGCGTGCATCATCGACGGCGGTGCGACGATCGTGAAAGACAATCGCGTGGTGCTCTACGTCTGGTACGACAACGAGTTCGGCTATGCGTGTCAGGTGATACGGGTCGTGCAGAAGTGGTCGGGTATCCAGTATCCGCTCATTCCGCAGGATGTTGCGCACATCGGCTTCGGCTGAGGCGCGATCTCGAGACGTAGCATTTCCGGAAGCGGCCCGCACGCGCTGAACGTGCATCTCGCCAGACGCTCCACTATACTTCGCGCGGCTTGCGTAGGGCCCTGACTTGCGCCTGTCACACTGACGTGCTTCCGCCACCGCCCAGCATACGAGCGGACCGGGTTGGGAGCCGCCCAAACGAGCGGGCCAAAACAAGAGGTTAAGACCGAGACAACGTGCAGCGGCACTATTCCCTCATAGGTAACGTCGCAGCGCCCTATAGGACGTGTGGCACTCGATGATCAGAATCAAGAAAGGACTCGATCTGCCCCTGTCCGGGGCGCCCTCCGCCAAAGTCGATTCGAGCCAGAAGGTGCGTACCGTAGCTGTGCTCGGTAACGACTACGTCGGTATGAAGCCGACGATGGAGGTGGCCGAAGGCGACCGCGTGAAGCGCGGTGGTCTGCTGTTCACCGACAAGAAGGTCGAAGGCGTCCGATTCACCAGTCCCGCGGCCGGCACGGTCACCGCGATCAACCGCGGCGCGAAGCGTGCGCTGCTGTCCGTGGTCGTAGAAGTCGACGGGGATGATGCCGAGCGCTTCGAGCCGATCACAAAGGCCGACGTCGCGAGCGTCGACCGGGCACGTCTGGTGGCAACGCTGGTGGAATGCGGGCTGTGGGTTTCGTTGCGCACACGCCCGTTCAGTCGCGTTCCGGCGCTGGATGCCGTACCCCGTTCGATCTTCGTCACCGCGATGGACACCAATCCGCTCGCGGGGAATCCCGTTCCCATCATCCAGGAAGAACGCGACGCGTTCGAGTTCGGATTGGCCGTCCTGGCGCGATTGACGGATGGCAAGATCTTCGTCTGTACCGCGCCTGACGTCGATGTTCCCAAGGGCGCAAGTGATCGCGTCGTAGTCGAGTCGTTCGCGGGGCCACATCCGGCTGGATTGGCGGGCACACACATCCATCACCTCGACCCGGTCGGTGCCGGTCGCATCGTGTGGACCATCGGCTACCAGGACGTCATTGCAATCGGTGCTTCGTTGCCGGCTGGCGAGCTGCGCCCTGAGCGCGTGGTGGCCCTGGGTGGGGAGGGCGTGAAGGAGCCGCGTCTGCTCCATACCGTGCTCGGCGCAAGCACCGACGATCTCACCAACGGTGCACTCGCCGACGGTAACTTCCGGGTGATCTCCGGTTCGGTGCTCACGGGTCGCACGGCGCGTGGGCCGGAAGCCTTCCTCGGCCGCTATCACTGTCAGATCTCGGTCATTCCCGAAGATCGGGAACGGCGCATGCTGGGCTATCTTTCGCCCGGAGTCGATCGGCACTCGGTGTTTCCGATCTATCTGTCTTCGTGGCTAAAGCCCGCGCGCATGCGTTTCGGGACATCGACGAACGGCAGTACGCGCGGCATGGTGCCCATTGGCACCTACGAGCGTGTATTCCCGATCGATACGTTGGCAACGCAGCTGCTGCGTGCCTTGCTCGTGGGCGATGTGGACACGGCGATCAAGCTGGGCTGCCTCGAACTCGACGAAGAAGATCTCGCGCTCTGTACCTACGCCTGTCCGGCCAAATACGAATATGGGCCCGTGCTTCGGGACATGCTGACGCTCATCGAGAAGGAGGGCTGATCGGTGCGCCCGCTGCGCAAGTTCATGGACGGCATCGCGCCCACCTTCGAGAAAGGTGGCAAGTTGCACGCGCTCTACCCGGTTTACGAGGCGATCGACACCGCCCTGTACACCCCGGGTCATGTCACTGCGGGCCCATCGCATGTTCGCGATGGCCTGGATCTCAAGCGCATCATGATCACGGTCTGGGCGTGTGCATCCATCCCGGGTTTCGCCGGTTCCTATGTCGCGGGTCTGAACGCGAACGAAGCGATGCAGGAGATGGGTCTGGAGACGGTCGCCAACTGGCGCGGCCCGATCCTCTTCGACAGGGCGGCGCGAAACGGCTTCGCCCTCGAATCGAGCTCGGGCCGAGCGACCGCGCGCGTGCTCAGCGACATACTCGTCTCGT
>JBFKCZ010000328.1:0-4213 GCA_041620035.1 Pseudomonadales bacterium | reverse complement strand
CCGCGCAGCTGGCGAATCGTCGATCGGCGCAATCACGGTGATTCGATCGCCTTCGAATCCGAGCTCTACGCCGATGCCGCCGAACCGGCCCGTGGTCTGTTCCGTGAGTTCCGACAGCGCATTCCGATCGAGAAACGACGAGTGCGGGTCGAGGCGCTTCATGACGCCCGCGATGGCATCGTTGACGAGCTCGCTTTCGTCGAGCGGATCCACGTAGTTCTCGTGAATCTGGCGAACCACCTGCGCGAACGTCTCGAGCTCTCCTGCGAGCTTGCCCGTCCGGTCTTCTATCTGATGGTGAGCGATGATGCCGATGGCGATCCCGGAAACGATGCTGATCAGCACGCTGATGAGCGTGATCGGTCGAGGGTGTAGTTGCATGGTCATGGTGATGGCTCTATCGCGGGCGCAGCCAGCCGCGCGGGTTCACGGGTGTGCCTTTGGAGCGCACCTCGAAGTATAGGCCCGGCTCGGTCTGTCCCCCGCTGCTGCCGGTGGTGGCGATGGTTTCGCCGCTCTCCACCCAGTCGCCGACCTGTTTATAGAGCACGTCGGAATGAGCGTAAAGGCTCATGAATCCGCCGCCGTGATCGACGATGGTCAGCAGCCCGAAACCGCGCAGCCAGTCCGCGAACGCGACGCGGCCGCGATGTACCGCGGTCACGGGTGCGCCTTCGGCCGCCGCGATGAAGATACCGTGCCACTTGAGATGTCCCCCCGCGCGCGTTTCGCCGAACCCGTGCTGCACCTTCCCCGCGGCCGGCCACGGCAGCTTGCCTTTGTTCTGTGCGAATGCACCGTCCACGGTCTGCGTGCGCCGGGCGAGTTCGGCGAGCAGCTGCTCGAGGCGGTTGCGATCCTGATTCAAGCGCTCGCGTTCCTTCGACTTGTCCTTGATCTGCGCATCGAGCGATGCGAGGAGGCGCTCGCGGCTCCGACGCTGGGTCACCAGCTCGTTGCGCTCGGCATCCATTGCGCGTTGCCGTTCGCTCAGTTTCGACTCCCGTTCGGCGATGGCGCTCGCGTTCTTGTTGAGTTCGGTGAGCGTCGTTTCGTATTCGCGCAGTGTCTCCACACGGGCGACGGAGAAGTACTGGTGATAGCGCATCATGCGATCGAAGCGGTCGGGGCTCTCCTGATTCAGCAGCATCTTGAAGAAGTCCTGCCCCTGCAGCCGGTACGCGGCCGCGAGGTGATCGGCGATCCGTTCCGCCTGTTCGCCGCGGTCGCGCTCGAGCTTGCGCTGCGCGGTGGTGAGTTCGCCGAGGGATGCGCGAATCGTCGTCAGCTCTGCGTTGATGGCGCGAATCTCGCGGGCGGTCTTGGCGACCGTCTCGTCGATCTTCTTGATTTCGGCCTGCGCGGTGCGCTGCTGTTTCTGCGCATCGGAGAACCACGCGGAGAGATCGTTGAGCCGGCGTGTGATGTCCTGAATTTCGCGCCGCGCGCTGCCCGCGTCCTGCGCGGCATCTGCGACGGTGCTGACCAGAACCAGGGACAACGCCAGGCGGCGAAGCAACGAAAGAACCGTGGTCACTACGCGCTGCGACGAATGCGAGCGCCGTCTTCGACGAGACTTCGACCGGTCATTTCCGATGGCACGGGCAACTCCATGAGCGACAGCATCGTCGGTGCGACGTCGGTCAGTCGGCCGCCGCTGCGCAGTTTGATGGGATGCGGGCCTACGTATACGAGCGGCACGGGTTCACAGGTGTGCGCCGTGTGCACCTGACCGGATTGAGGATCCTTCATCTGTTCGACGTTGCCGTGATCTGCCGTGATGAGGCATTGGCTATCGGTTCGCTTGATCACGTCCACGATCCTGCCGAGGCAGGCATCGAGCGTTTCCACCGCCGCCACGGCCGCATCGAAGATGCCGGTGTGGCCCACCATGTCACCGTTGGCGAAATTGCAGATGATGGCGTCGAAGCGACGGCTCTCCAGCGCCTCGATCAGCTTGTCGGTGACTTCCACCGCACTCATCTCCGGTTGCAGATCGTAGGTGGCGACCTTGGGCGATGGAATCAGCACGCGTTCCTCGCCGGGGAAAAGTTCTTCCCGGCCGCCGCTGAAGAAGAAAGTGACGTGCGCGTATTTTTCCGTCTCGGCGATCCGCAGCTGAGTCAGACCCAGATCCGAAAGATGCTCACCGAGTGTGTTGGCGGGCGTCTCCTGCTCGAATGCGCAACTCGCTTCGATGTCGTCGGCGTAGCGCGTGAGCATCACGTAGTCGGCGAGCTGCGGCCGCCGCTTGCGCGTGAAACCCGAGAAGTCGTTACTCACGAAGGCGCGGGATATCTGGCGTGCGCGATCCGCCCGGAAGTTCATGAACACCACGACGTCGTCGTCTGCGATTATCCCGGGGGATGCACTCGGCTCGTGCACCAACGTGGGCTGTACGAACTCGTCGTTCTCGTTGCGCGCGTAGGCCGCCTCGAGCGCTTCGCCGACGGTCGATGCGTGAAACGGTGCCTCGCCCTGAACGAGCATGTTGTAGGCGCGTTCGACCCGATCCCAGCGCTGGTCGCGGTCCATGGCGAAGTAGCGGCCGCAGATCGATGCAATGCGGCCGACACCCAGGGCCCGTAGCTGGCTGTCGATCTTTTCCAGGGATTCGCGTGCGCTGCGCGGTGGCGTATCCCGGCCGTCGAGAAATGCGTGCACCACGATGCGCGTGAGCCCCGCGGCGGCGGCCATGTCGATCATGGCGGCGAAGTGGTCTTCGTGGCTGTGCACGCCGCCGGGCGACAGGAGCCCCATGAGGTGCAGCGTGCCGCCGCGCGCCGCTTCGATCGCGCGCTGGAGTACCGGGTTGGCCGCGAATTCACCCGTTTCGATGGCGTGGCTGATGCGGGTCAGATCCTGATAGATGACGCGCCCGGCGCCGAGACTCATGTGGCCCACTTCGGAGTTGCCCATCTGACCTGGCGGCAGGCCGACATCGGTGCCAGATCCGGAAATCAGGGTGTGAGGCGCGTTCTCCCACAGCGAATCCCAGTGGGGCGTGCGCGCGGCTGCGATGGCGTTGTCGACGGGAGAGGGGTTGTAGCCCCACCCATCGAGGACGATGAGCAGTGTGGTGCGCCGCGATTGCGCCATCGAGCGGTCTTCAGGTCGGGTGAGCCGGAATTCTACCAGCACCAACCTTCATGATTGCGCCCGCTTACGTATAATGCGCCGTCGTTTGTGCATCCCCTTCGCGCCGCATGGATCAACTCTTTGAATTTATTGGCAATCATCCGTTCCTCGTCGGAACGTTTGTGGTGTTGCTCGTGTTGTTCATTCGCAACGAGACCCAGCGCGGTGGACAGGCAGTGAGTCCGCAGCAGCTCGTGAACCTGGTGAATCGTGAAGGCGCGCTCGTGCTGGATGTTCGCGACGGCAAGGAGTTCAGCGCAGGGCACATCGTCGATGCGGTGAACATTCCCCATGGAGCGCTCGCCTCGCGGTTGAGTGAAATCGAAAAGTACAAGGACAAGCCTGTGGCAATCGTCTGCAAGATGGGTCAGCACGCCGGATCGGCAGGCACGGTGCTGCGCAAGGCGGGATTCCAGAACGTGTCGCGACTGACCGGGGGTCTCACCGAGTGGCGCAATCAGAACCTGCCCGTGGTGAAAAGCTGATGGCGGCCGAATTCGCGATGGAGCGCATCTACGTCAAAGATCTCTCCTTCGAATCGCCCCAGGCGCCGGCCGTCTTTCAGGGTGCCTGGCAGCCCAACGTGCAACTCGACATCAATTCCAAGGCCGTGGGCCTGCCGGAAGATCGGTTCGAGGTGGTGCTGACCGTGACCGTGAACCTCCGGGGCCCCGATGGATCCAGTGCCGCGATCATCGAGGTGCAGCAGGCGGGGCTCTTTCGGGTGCGTGACATTCCGGAGGAGCAGCGGGCACGGATGCTGGCCACGCTGTGCCCGAACATCCTGTTCCCCTACGTGCGCGAAACGGTGGATTCGATGATGGTGCGGGGTGGGCTGCCGCCGCTGCATCTCGCGCCAGTCAACTTCGACGCCCTCTTCGACGAGGCGGTGAAGCGGCGCAACGCAAAAAAGGCTGATGGTTCACCGACAGTAAGCACCCACTTACCCAAGGGCGCCGTCGAACACTGACCGGAGACTGTCCCCGGAGACGGAGACTGTCCCCGGAGACGGAGACTGTCCCCGGAGACGGAGACTGTCCCCGGAGACGGAGACTGTCCCCGGAGACCAGCGTTG
>JBFKCZ010000327.1:0-4218 GCA_041620035.1 Pseudomonadales bacterium | reverse complement strand
CCGCGTGAGAAACGCCATGGTGCCGAGGCCGAGCACGAGCGCCGGCACGATCATGTGGCCGATGCTTCCCCACCCCGCAACGGGCAACAGTGTGGTGCCCACGACATCGTTGAGCGACACGAGCGTCAGCTGGCCCAGTGCCGCGAACACGAAGCTCGGCACCGATATGCCGAGGATCACCAGGAACATGATGACGATGTCGGGCAACTTGTTTCGGTAGAGCGCGGTGAGTGCGCCCCACAGCACACCGCCCAGCGCGGCGAACACGATGGCGAGTATTCCGAGTGTCGCGGACACCGGGAAGTGCGCACGAATGATGTCGTTGACGCTGCGATTCTGTTGCGTGAAAGAGATGCCGAAGTCGCCACTCAGCATGTTCTTCATGTAGATGAGGTACTGCTGATGGAGCGGCTTGTCGAGTCCGTATCGCTCCTCGAGGTTCTTGCGGATCAGCTCTGTCGTCGCCTTTTCGTTGGAAAGCGGATCGCCAGGCACGGCATGCATGGCGAAGAACGTCGCCGTGGCGATGAACCAGACGGTGATGATGCCTTGCAGCAAGCGGGTGAGTACGTAACGCGGCATCAGCTGTCGGTGAGGTAGGCGGCCGTGTAGTCGGGATCGGTGCCCACTGCGCGTCGCACCACGCCCTTCAATCGCGGGTCGCGAACGAATACCACGCCGCGTTCGTAGTTCGGCAGAATGACGGCGTCTTCGTAGATGATGCGTTGAATCTCACCGAATGCGTCCATGCGTACCTTGGGGTCCATGGAGTTCTGCGCGATGCGTACGTTGCGGTCGAGTTCCGGGTTGGAGTACCGCCCGCGGTTGTTGAGATTCCACGACGAGAACAGATCGCCGAAGGTGAGGGGGTCGGCAAAGTCCGGCCCCCAACCCGCCATCACGATGTCGAAATCGCCCGCAGTCATCTTGGCCAGACGCTGTTTGAAGATCTGTTTGTCGAGCTTGAGGGTCAGCCCCAGCTGTTTGCTGTAGACGTTCTGGAAGTACTCGGCTTGTTTGTTCGAGAGCGGGTCGTCGCCACTCAGCAGCACCAGCGGCGGAAACTCCTTGAGCCCGAGTTCGACACGCGCCCGCTCGAGGTGACGGCGTGCTTCGGCGACGTCGATGTGGTGTTTGATGGGCGGATACTCCTGGCGGAAGAGGCCATTGACGCCTTTCAGCCAGACCGGGAAGAGGGTTTCACCGGGCAGATTGCCGGGCAGTTTCATCACCTTGTATACGAGTTCTCCCGAGTCGGTGACGAGCTGCAAGGCGCGCCGGACGTTGTAGTTGCCTGTAATGCGTCCGGGCCGGTAGTTGAATTCGAGGAAGAACACCGAGCCGTCGTTGAATCGCTCGAGCTGCCAGCGCTGTTCGAGCGCGTTTTCGAGCGTGTCCGAGCTCAGGGCTGCGATCGCGATCTTGCCGTCCTTGTAGAGATTGAGCGTGGCGTTGTAGTCGGGTGTGATGTAGGGAACGTCGATGACTTCCAGCTGAATGTTGTCCCGATTCCAGTACATCGGGTTCTTTTCGAAGCGGATCGATGCACTGTGCACCCAGCTGCTGATGACGAAGGGGCCGTTGTACAGGAGGTCTTTCGCATCCGCACCATAACGGCCCTTAGTGGCATTGAAGAAGTCCTCGCGCACCGGCAGGTAGGTCGCGAACGCCACGAGCTTGTCGAAGTAGGCGATGGGACGTTCGAACTCGATGTGCAGCGTTCGATCGTCCACCGCGGTTGCACCGAGCGACTGCGGCGGCGCCTTGCCTTGATTGATCGCTTCGCCGTTGCGGATGGGGAACAGAATGAATGCGTATTCCGATGCCGTTGCCGGGTCGAGTACGCGCCGCCAGGCGAACACGAAGTCGTGCGCGGTGACGGGTTTTCCGTCGCTCCATTTCGCGTCTTCACGCAGCCAGAAAGTCGCGTGATCCGCTGCCACTTCCCACCGCTCGGCGACGCCCGGTGCCAGATTGTTGTGGCTGTCGTAGCGCAACAGCCCCTCCATCACGTGGCCGAGCACGAAGCCGCTGACCTGATCGGTTGCGCGCGTGCTGTCGAGCTGCGGCGGCTCTCCTGTCATGGACAGGCTGATGCTGCGCTTGGGGATGTCGATGGCATCGCCGGTGACCGAGCCCGCCGCCGTGAGCTTCGAGAGCCAGCCAAGCACGAACATGAGCGCGGCGAGGGCCGCGAGCGAGGCGAGTCCCAGCAGCAACAGCTGGCGGCCCGCAGTGCGGGCGAACGCGTCTTCGGTGTCGGAGACTATCTCGCTCATGATCGTCGCCCTTTCCAGGCGTCAGGTCACGGTGCGCAGCAGATTACCCACTATCCGTTCCAAATGCATGAGCGAATTGCATTCTTCGGCCTGGTGACAATAGGCGCTGTAGCGGCGCATCTCGGCGTCGCCGACGTACCAGGTGTTGCGCGACTCGGGGTTGAGCCAGATGAGTCGCTTGCAGCGATCGTACATTTCCTTGAGTACCTCCGCGCGCGCCTCGCCGTAGTTGTTGCGGGCATCCCCGAGAATGATGATCGTGGTGCGGTTGTCCACTTCGTCGAGGCAGAGCTTCTTGAAATCGAGAAACGCCTGGCCGTAGTCGGTGGAACCGCCTGCATAGTCGCGCAGCGTCTTGGCGATGGCGTCTTCGAGGCTGTTGCGCTCGAAGATTTCGGTGACTTCGGCGAGGTCGGAGGAGAAGGCGAACGAACGCACCTTCGGCATCACTTCCTCCAGGCTGTAGAGGAACATGAGCATGAAGCGGGCGTAGTTGGCGACCGATCCGGAGACATCGCAGATGGCGAAGACCTTCGGACGGTCGATCTTCACCGACTTCCAGTGCAGGTCGAAGATGGCGCCGTCGTACGCCATGTTGTGGCGCAAGGTGCGCGGCACGTTCAGCGCGCCGCGTTTGAACACTTTCTTGCGCCGCGAGTGCAGCGATACCAGCCGCTTGGCCATCCGGAAAACTACTTCCTGGATGAGCTTGAAGTTGCGATGCTCGACGTTCGAAAGCTTCACTTTGCGCAACAGCTCTTCGCGGAGGCGGCGACCGGTTGCGTCGGCGTGCAGCAGAAACTGTTGTTCGACGTGATCGCGAACGTGCTCGCGCAGCCATTCCCGCCTGCGGGTCAACTCCTGACCCAGACGCCGTTCGGGAATGGGGCGCGCCTGGCGCAGGCCGTTGATCTCCTGCTGCAGCTCCGCGAGCCCCATCGCCTCCATGATGCGCCGGGTGTACAGACCCTTCTGCGTGAACACCTGGATCTCCTGAATGTTCACCGCGGCACTCGCCTGCGACAGCGACACCGCAAGATCGCTGCGTCCACCCGTCATCAGCAGCTGGCCGAGTTTCGAGGTGGGCTCGGCCATGTCGCCCGGCCCGAGGTCTTCCTCCGGCTCCTCGTTGACGGATTTGTTCTTCGCCTTGCTCTTGCCCTTGCCGCCGCTGCGGTTGCCCTGCGCCTCGTTGCGCTCGCCGCCTTCGTTGCCGGCGCCGGACTCATCGCCGCCGCCATCTTCGGAACCCTCGTCATCGGCGTCCCCGCCTTCGGCGCCCTTCAGGTCCTGGAAGGAGAAAAAGTTGTCGAAGCAGTCAGCGTAGGCCTCTTTCTCGAGCTGCGTCTTCGGCAGTACGAGTGCGAGCACGTCCTTCAGGAAGGCACGGTCGCGGTAGCCCGTCAGCTCCACCGCGTTGAACGCATCGAGCGTCTCTGCCGTCGACACCCGCACCTCTGCATTACGCAGGGCGCGAATGAAGTTCGACAGCACCCGGTCCACGACTAGCCCTTCGTCGCCTTGGACGTGAGTGTCGTGAGTTCCGATTCCACGTTCACGATGTCCTCCTGGAATTTGAGGATCACGTTGAGGGTGTCGCGCACCAGCTGCGGGTCGAGACGGTCGGCGTGCAGGAGCAGGAGCGTGCGCGCCCAGTCGATGGTTTCCGAGATCGCAGGCACCTTCTTCAGATCCAGCTCCCGCAGTTCGTGAATGAACTTGACGAGCTGGCGGCGCAGCTCCGGCGGGATCTCCGGGACGCGCGCATGAATGATGCGCTGCTCGAGATCCACGTCGGGAAAGGGGATGTAGAGGTGCAGACACCGGCGCTTCAAGGCGTCGGATATCTCACGGGTGTTGTTGCTCGTCAGGAACACCAGTGGCGGCTCGCGAGTGGCCTTGACCGTGCCGATCTCCGGAATCGATACCTGGAAGTCGG